>DVJW01000042.1 GCA_018716505.1 Candidatus Faecaligallichristensenella faecipullorum
GCGGCGCGGGCTTCGCAGAAGGGTTGGCAACGCCAACCTGGAGGGAAACGGACTGATCCGTTTCCCGGAACCCCGGCCCGGTGCGACCGAGGCCGGGGCGAATGCCGCAGGACGAAGGCTTGCTGGCCGCAAGTCGAGGACACACAGGGAGCGCAAAGCGCGACTAGGCGGTTGCAAATCGAAGATTTGTACCGCCGTACCCGGCGAACGGCGAAGCCGTTGGACGGGCGATTCACACAGTCTGCGCCGCTTTCAAACCCCGCCAGGCGTGTTACCCCTTGTACATTGAGGGTACCGAAAAAAGGCGCAAGGAGATGGGTTGGGTTGAAGATGACAAAGCGATTGCTGTGGATGGCGCGCAAACACTGGGGGACCTTGATCATAGCCGTCCTGGGGCTCATTGGGGCGGCGGTGCTGAATCTGGTGACGCCTTCCATTATCCAACAGCTCACCCGGGCGCTGCAGACGCCCGACAGCATGATGGTGAACACTTTGATTACCTTCGTGGTGATTCTGGTGGCCGCCTATCTTTTGCGCGCGGTCTGCCGGTTTGTGGCCATGTCCATAAGCCATCTGGCCGCCTGGCGCTTTGTGGCGGATTTGACCTTTGAAATCTATGACCGGCTTCAGGCGTTTTCCCTGCGCTATTATCAGGATAAGCAGACCGGCCAGCTCATGAGCCGGATGGTCAACGATACCCGGCAGATTGAGGTGCTGGTGGCCCATGCCTTGCCGGATTTGTTTTCCAGCTTGCTGGTGATTGTGGGTGTGATGATTATGCTGCTCACGGTGAATGTGCCATTGGCGCTTTTGACCTTGGCCCCGGTGCCGCTGATCATCTTTGTAAGCACCTTGTTTTCCAAAAAAGTGGCGCCCATGTTCCGCATCAATCAGGAGGTGCTGGGCGATATCAACGGCGTGCTTCAGGATAACCTTTCGGGCATGAAGGAAATTCAGGCCTTTGGCCAGGAGGAATATGAACACAATCGCCTGGATTTTTTCCGCCGCCGCTATGCTGAAGTCAATATCCGGGCCAATTTTGCCAACGGCCTGTTCCATCCGGGGGTGGAGTTCCTGACCTCGCTGGGCACCGTGGTGGTGGTGGGCGTGGGCGGCTATCTGGGCATGATGGGCAGGATGGACATCGCGGACGTGGTGGCGTTTTTGATGTATCTAAGCCTGTTCTATCAGCCGCTGACCACTCTGGCGCGGCTGGTGGAGGATGTCCAAACCGCCTTTGCGGGCGCCATTCGGGTGTTTGATATACTGGACGCCGAATCCGAGGTCAGGGAGGCGCCCGACGCGGTGGCGGTTCCCAAGGGCAAGGGGAAAATCGAGTTTGACAATGTGAGTTTTGCCTACGATCCCAAGGAACCGGTGCTCAAAGAGGTGAGCTTTAAGGCCAATCCCGGGGAGATGATTGCCCTGGTGGGCCCCACCGGGGTGGGCAAGACCACGGTGGTTTCACTGCTGGAGCGCTTTTACGATCCCCAGCAAGGGGTGATTCGGGTGGATGGCAGGGATATCCGGACCATGACCCTGCACTCCCTGAGGGATCAGATTTCCATGGTGCTTCAGGATGTGTTCCTGTTTAACGGCACCATTGCTGAAAATATCGCCTACGGCGCCCATGAGGCCACCCGGGAACAGATTATCGAGGCCGCCAAGGCCGCCCGGGCCGACGGTTTTATTCAGGAGATGCCGGAGGGCTATGATACCGTGGTGGGCGAGCGGGGCGTGCGCCTGTCCGGCGGCCAAAAACAGCGCATTGCCATCGCCCGGGCGGTGCTCAGGGACGCGCCCATTCTGGTGCTGGACGAGGCAACCTCGGCGGTGGACACCGAGACCGAGGCCGAAATTCAGGCGGCCATTGAACAGCTGTCCGGCAAGCGCACCATGATCGTCATCGCTCACCGGCTGTCCACGGTCATCCGGGCGGATCAGATTCTGGTGCTGGAAAACGGCCGGATTGTGGAAAGGGGCCGCCATGCCGATCTGATTCAGCAGGACGGCCTGTACAGCAAGCTCAGCCGGGTTCAGTTTAAGGCAGCGGAGCGCCAGATGAGCGATTTTATCGCCTAGTTGCCTCTGTTAAGCCGGGAAAATCTATGGTATAATGGGAAAAAATGCATAAGCCCACAGGTGGGCAGGAAGAGAATACAAGGAGGTTAGGCGATGTATATTGGCGTAATGGTGGATTTGTGCGACGAGGTGGAAGCGCGCTTTGCCATGGTGGAGCAGTATGGATTGTCCAGCTGTCAATTGTGCAATTGGCGCATGGATCTGTATACCGACGAGATGGTGGAGCGGGTAAGGGCCGCGCTGAGCAAGCATAAGCTGACCATCAGTTCCCTTTGGGCGGGCTGGAGCGGCCCCAAGGTGTGGAATCTGGTGGAAGGTCCCCTGACTTTGGGCTTTTTGCCCCAGGCCTATCAGTCCCAGCGGGTGGAGGATATGAAGCGGGCCAGCGATTTCGCGAAAAAGCTGGGCATCACCCAGGTGGCCACCCACGCCGGGTTTATTCCCGAAAATCCCAACGAGTCCGGCTATGCGCCCATGATCGTGGCGCTGAAAGAGGTGGCCCGGTATCTGAAACAAAATGGCCAAAAGCTGTTGTTTGAAACCGGCCAGGAGACCCCGGTGACCCTGCTGCGCGCCTTCGAGGATATCGGCACCGATAACCTGGGCGTCAATCTGGATCCGGCCAACCTGATCCTCTACGGCAAGGCCAATCCGGTGGACGCGGTGGGCATCATTGGAAAGTATGTGTGCGATGTGCATGGCAAGGACGGCACCTATCCCACCTGCGGCCGGGAACTGGGCGAGGAGACCGCCCTGGGGCAGGGAAATGTGGATTATCCGGCTTTGATCCGGCGGCTCAAAGAGGTGGGCTATGATGGCGCCATCACCATTGAGCGCGAAATCAGCGGCGAGCAGCAGGTAAAGGATATCATCATGGCCAGGGACTTTTTGAAGACCCTGATTTAGCGGAAAATAGAGGCGGGCATCCGGCGAAAGGCCGGATGCCCGCTTTATAGAATCATGAACAAAGGCCTCCCGCCGCGCGCAACGCCGCGTCAGGAGGCCTTCTGAGTTTTTACACTTTTACACGAACGCGCTGTAAATGGCCCGAACCGCGTCTTCAAAGTCCTTAACGTCCACGCCCACGATGATGTTGAGCTCGCTGGAACCCTGGTCGATCATGCGCACGTTGATATCCGCGGCTGCCAGCGCCATGAACAGCTTGGCTGCGGTACCCCGGCTGCTGACCATACCCTGGCCCACGGTGGCGATGAGCGCCAGCCCGCCGCTGATCTCGATGGAGTCGGGATGGCAGTTCTCCTCAATGCGGGCGATGATCTCATCCTTGTGCTTTTGCAGCTCGCTGTCCGACAGGATCACGCACATGGTGTCGATGCCGGTGGGCAGATGTTCAAAGGAAACCCCGAACTCCTCCAAGGCCTGCAGCACCCGGCGGCCAAAGCCCAGCTCGCTGTTCATCATGGCCTTTTCGATGCTGAGCAAGGTGAAGTTCTTGTGCCCCGCGATGCCGGTGATGATGTTGGGGCGCTGGGTGCCCTCGTGATTGGTGACGATCATGGTGCCCGGATCGTCCGGACGGTTGGTGTTGCGGATGTTGGTGGGAATGCCGGCCTTGTGCACCGGGAAGACCGCGTCTTCGTGCAGCACCGTGGCGCCCATGTAACTTAGCTCCCTGAGCTCCCGGTAGGTGAGCCGCTCGATGCGCCGGGGATTTTTTACAATACGCGGGTCGGCCATCAGAAAACCGGATACATCGGTCCAGTTTTCATACAGCACCGCGCCCGCGGCCCGGGCCACCAGCGCGCCGGATACATCCGAACCGCCCCGGGAAAAGGTCTTGATATCCCCATTGGGCAAGCTCCCATAAAAGCCCGGAATGACCGCATAGCGATGGCATTTCAGGCGCTGGCTCAACAGTTCGTTGGTCCATTCCGCGGCAAAGGCGCCCTGGCGGTCGAACTTGATGACCTCGGCGGCGTCGATGAAATCCCATCCCAAATACTTGGAAAGAATCATGGCGCTGAAATATTCTCCGCGGCTGGCCGCATAATCCGGGTTGTCGAAGCGCCGGATGTTGTCCCGGGCCTCGTATAGGGCGGGCCGGATATCAAAGTCCAACCCCAACTCCCGGACAATATCGGTATAGCGCGATACAATCTGCTCAAAGAGCTCCTGAAAATCCTCGCCTTTGGACGCCATCTTATGGCAGCTGTAGAGCATGTCGGTAATCTTGATATCCTCGGCGAAGCGCTTTCCGGGCGCTGAGGGCACCGCAAAGCGGCGCGAGGGATCGCTCTTTAGAATTTCATAAACCTTTTTAAACTGTCCGGCATCGGCCAGTGAGGAGCCGCCAAATTTGGCCACCTTGATGCCCATATAAATCCCCCCTAAGTTTGAAAATGCGCCGTTTTCTCCCAAGGGCAGGAGGGCAACAAACGCAATGAAATCCATCTAAAAAACGTCTATTATGAAATTATACGGGTAAAACCGTACTTTCGTCAAGACGGAAACGCCCCGATTCGACAAACTCAACGCAACCATAAAGATTTCGGCCAATACAAACTATGAACGTTCAAAAAAGAAGGTGAAGAGAATTTTGTAAAGATATTGAATTTTGAACGTTAAAGTGATACTATGAACAAGGGTATAGCCCGTTTTACAGGATAGCGAAAGGGGAGTCCTCATGGAGAAGATCAAGGTCGCCATCATTGGCTGCGGTCAAATCGCTCGCAGCGCCCATCTGCCCGGCTATCAGGCCAACGCTGATCTGGCCGAGGTAAAGTACTTTGTGGATATTATCCCCGAGCGCGCTCAGCAGCTTTGCGAAAAGTATGGAAGCGGAACCGCGCTCACCGATTATCACGATATATTGAACGACCCGGAGCTGCAGTGCGTGTCGGTCTGCACCCCCAACTATGTGCATGCGCCCATTGCCATCGACTTTCTGAACGCGGGCAAGCATGTGCTGTGCGAAAAGCCGGCGGCTGTGAACAGCGAATTGGCCGCTCAGATGCAGAAGGCCGCGGACGACAACGGAAAAATCCTCAATATCGGGGTTTGCAACCGCTTTAACACCGCGGTCTGCAAGGTGGCCGAGCTCATCGAGCAGGGCGAGCTGGGCAAGCTGTATCATGTCTATTGCTCCTTCAGGGCCCATCGTTCCATTCCGGGCTTGGGCGGACCCTTCACCACCAAGTCCATGGCTGGCGGTGGCGCGCTCATCGACTGGGGCGTGCATTATCTGGATTTGATCTTCTATTGCATCAATCAGCCCGCCATCAAGACCGTGTCTGCGGCCACCTATTCGATCCTGGGCAAGGATATGAAAAATTATGTATACGAGAGCATGTGGGCCGGTCCGCCGGACTACAACGGAACCTACGACGTGGAGGAGTTTGTGACCGGCTTGGTGCGCACCGAAGGCCCCACCATCTCGCTGAACGGTGCCTGGGCCCAAAATATCGGAGAGGGCGCCTCGTTTATCGAATTCCTGGGCGATAAGGGCGGTATCAAGCTGCAGTACGGTGGAAACTTCACCTTCTACTCCACCAAGAATGGCATGCTCACCGAAACCAAGTATGCCTATGCCACCGAGAATATGTATAACGCCGAAATTCGGGATTTCCTGATTAAGGCGCCCCAGGGCATCAAGACCAAGGCCAACATCGATTGTGCCATCCTAACCTCCAGGTTGATGGATATGATCTATAAGTCCGCCGAGCTGGAAGAGGAGATCAAGGCCTGACAGAAAACAGGGCCGCCGGATCATGCGTCCGGCGGCCTTTTATTTTGACTTTATCGAATCACCACCGCGGTGCCCGAGGCGGTGACCATCAGCATATTTCCGCCCTGGCCCAGGGTTTCATAATCGATCTTGACGCCCACCACCGCGTTGGCCCCCAGCCCGGCCGCGCGCTGGCTCATCTCTTCCAGGGCGCTTTCCCGGGCTGAGATCAGTTCGCCCTCGTAAGACTTGGAACGCCCCCCGAAAAAATTGGTAAACCCGGCGGCAATGTCCCGCAAAAAGTCCACCCCAGAAATCACTTCTCCAAAGACAATGCCCTTGTACTCGATGATGGAATATCCCTCCACGCTGTTGGTGGTGGTTATGGTCATGAATATCTTCCTCCCTTGCCGGATTCTGTCCGGCGCATGAATTGTAAGGCCGCCATCAAATCCTCAGGCAGCGCCATGGCCCTGAGAATGAGCCGCAGCATGCGCTCCGGGCTCACCCGCCGTTCCGGATTCTCCAGGGCGGGCAGCACCGCATGCCGCCAAAAGGATTTGCCGTGTATCCAGGTGCGCAGCGCCTGCTCTTTGGAAAGCGCGCGCCCCTCTTTGAGCCTGCGCTCATAGTCATCCATCAGCGGGGCGGGGGAGAGGTACCGGTGCCATTCGTCGATTTGTTCATAAATCTCCCGCCGCTCAAACTCGCGTTCAAAATCCAGCAGCACGCCGTTGAATCCCCGGGCCATCAGCCCGTCGTACAGCGGCTGAATGACCCGCCACAGCGCCCCATGGGCTATGGCATGGGGCAGCGCCGCCTCAATTTTGGAAGCCAACGTCCGCTCGTTGCAGCCCGGAGGCAACAAATGGAGATCTTTCAGCGCCGGATAAATTTCCACAGGATCAATCAAAAAATTTTCCAGACAAAAGCGGGGCAGCAAATGCAGATTGGGGTATCGTTGGGTGGCCCTTCGGATTTCCTCCTCGGTCCAGGCGTCCCGATCCACCAGCCCATGCCAATCGCTCTGACGCTCCAAACACTTGAGCACCTGGCTCTTGCCCCCGGCCGCGCCCAAAATCCATCTGGACATGGGGTTTTCCCGCTTGAACTCGGGCTTGTCCAACATGAGATTGAGCATCTGAAGGTCCGTGGGTCCTTCCACCACCAGCACCTTTTTGTAGGGTACCGAGGCGCTGCGCTCCAGCAGATCCTGATAACCGCCCTGCGCGCTCATGGTTCCCCCTCCATTCTGATGCGTATGCCCAGTTGGTCATACCGGCGCCAGACCTCGCTGCGGTGGGAAGTGAGCAGCATCTGGCCCCGTTTTTCTTCCACCACCAGCTCCAGGGCGCTCAAAAATGCGTCGGTCTGTTCCGGGTGCAGATGAATATCCGGATGATCCAAAAGCAGCACCCCGCCCGGCTTCAACAGGCATACCGCCGCGTACATCAACATGAGCAGCGCGCGCTCGCCCCGGGAGAGCGCGCCAATGGGGTGCATGGCGCCCGATGGCAATACCACATGGGGCTCGGGCTCGAGCTTTAGCCGCTTCCCTCCCAATAATTGGCTGTAAATCCCATTGAGCGCCTGGAATTTCCGGGGATTTTCGTCGTTCAATTTTTGCAGGATGCGCTGGGGCGCGCGTTGAAAATCCGTCAGCATCTCATCGGTAATCAAAAAATCCTGGGGCAGGCTGTCCTTGTCCGGGCAAGGTTGGGTATCGGTATCCAAAAGGATAACGTTGGGCCATTGTTTGAGACCAGGGGGCGTACCCACCGGCCGGGGCCCATCCGCTTCCAGCATCCATCCGCATCTCGGACCTTTGGGCAGCGCCTCCAAGAAGGCCTGATCCCGGGTGAGGAACAGGGTGAGCGGATTGTCCGCTAAATCTTCCACCACCATGGCGCAGTCGCTTCTCATAAGCCCCATGGGCGGTTTGCCCCGCATCAGACCGCCTAATCCCTGCCAAAGTTGAGCCATGGCCAAAAGCAAGGTGGTCTTTCCGCTTCCACTGGGGCCGGAGAGCAGAATATGCTCCGCCGGATATCCGCCGTCGGTCAGATCCAGATCGTACAGCCCGCCGCTCTGGCTGTTCAGCGGGCCTGGTCCCTTGGCAAAGAAATGGGTGATGCGCATAACGCTCCCTCCGGAATCAAAATTGAGAAGTTTTTCGGATGAAAAAGAACAACGGCCGAAACCCGAAGGGTTCGGCCGCTATTGCTGTCGAATGCAAAGGCTGCATTAGGCCTCGGAAGGCGCGCCCACCGGGCACACGCCGGCGCAAGCACCGCAGGAAATGCAGGTATCCGCATCGATAACGTACTTGCCATCGCCCTCGGAAATAGCGCTCACCGGGCACTCAGACTCGCAGGCGCCACAGCTCAAACACTCATCGCTGATCACATAAGCCATTGTCAAAACACCTCCTTGAATTTTTACGTTGGTATCCTATCGTTCTGATATCCAACCGCTCTATCATTGTATCATTCTGCGGCTCAGAATGCAATGTTAATTATACACGGTTACATTAAATTATGGAAATCAGCCCAAAATCACCGGATTCAAAGCTGAAAATTCGCCCTCTTCATTCACGAGAGGGATTTTAAAGCCTCCAACGCGGCCTGCTGCTGGGCGGCCTTTTTGCTTCGGCCACGGCCGCGTCCCAGGATGCGCCCGTTTACATGTAACTCCACGGTAAACACCCGCTCATGGGGCATCCCCTGTTCGTCCACCACCGTGTACTGCGGGGAGGACATGGCCTTGCTTTGCAGGAGCTCCTGCAATTTGGTCTTGGCGTCCAGCTCGTCCTGGTCGAATTCCGGATTCATCCGGTCGCCCAGGGCGCGCTTGACCAAGGCTTCGGCGGCCTCCAGACCGCCGTCCAAATACACCGCCGCGATGACCGCTTCCATAATATCGGCCAAAATCGAAGGTTTTTCACGGCCTCCGGTGCGCTCCTCTCCATGGGACAGGCGGATATATTTTCCCAGATTAAAGCGCTGGGCCGCAAGGTTTAAACTCTCCTCCCGCACCAGAGAGGCCCGAAGCCGGGTCAGTTGTCCCTCCGGTACCCCGGGCAGTTCAAAAAACAAATGGCGGCTTACGGTGAGCTGAAGCACCGCGTCCCCCAAGAATTCCAGCCGCTGGTAATGCACCACCTGGTGCTCCCCGGCATAGGAAGGGTGGGTGAGTGCTGTGAGCAAAAGCTCGGGTTGCTTAAAATGATAATTCAAAGACTGTTCAAGTTCGGAAAGCTCCATGGGACATCCCCCGCTCTCTCGTCGATCCCCTTGCGTTTCCTGATGGCCCGCACCGCCCCCAAGCTTACGGTTTGGCATGGGCTTCCAAATAATCCACGATATCGCCCACAGTGTGAATGCTGGCCAATACCTCGTCATCCACCTCCAGGTCAAACTCCTGCTCCAAATCCATGACCAGAATCATCACATTGGCCGAATCGGCTCCCAGATCCTCCAATAACCGGGCATCCCGGGTAATACGCTCCTTTTTAACCGGCAGCTGATGCGCGATCAGCGCCACCACCTTGTCATAGACCATACTTCCCCCTCATTTCTCTTTATTGCGGATCAGATTCTCCTTTATCGTTTAATCCCGCCAATTTCGCCATTTCCCGGGCGATTTGCCCCGAAATATCCACCGAGACCATCTTGTGGGCCTGGCGCAAGGCGTTCTTAAAGGCGACGGGGCCCGAGCTTCCGTGGGCCTTGATGACCACCCCGGACACGCCCAGGAACGGCGAACCGCCGTATTCCTCATAGTCCATGCGCTTTTTAAAGGTGCGCAGCGCGGGCTTTAAAAGCAAAGCGCCCAGCTTGGAACGGGTGGAGGACATCATCTCATCTTTCAGCATGCCCACCAGGCTGGAGGCCAAGCCTTCGGTATACTTTAAAACGATGTTTCCGTCAAAACCATCGGCCACCACCACATCCGCATCCCCGTTAGGCACGTCCCGCGCCTCGATATTGCCGGTAAAATTGTAGACGCTCTGGCTGGCCATCAGCTGATGGGCCTCCTTATAGAGGCGCGATCCCTTTTCGCTTTCAGCTCCGATGTTCAACAGGCCCACCCGCGGCCGGCTTACGCCCATGACTTTTTCCATGTAAATGGAACCCATAAGCCCAAATTGGCGCAGGTATTCGCTTTGACAGTCCACGTTGGCGCCCGCGTCGATGAGCAAAAACGGATTTTTGCGGCCGGGCAAAACCGGAGCGAGGGCCGGGCGGTCGATGCCCTTGATGCGGCCCACCCGCAGCATGCCCCCGGCCAACAGCGCGCCGGTGCTGCCCGCGGACAGCGCGGCCTGGGCCTGGCCGTCTTTGACCGCCATCAGCGCCACCACCATGGAGCTGCCCGTCTTGCGGCGAATGGCCAATACCGGGGCGTCGTGCATGCCGATGACCTCCGGAGCTTCCCGGATTTCGATGCGTTCTTTTACGTCGCCCGCGCCGGCGGTCAGCGGCTTCAGCGCCTCCGTCGGACCGCAGAGCAATATTCTTAAATCAGGCATTTCCCGAAGCGCCATCAGGCTTCCTTCAACAACGGCCCCTGGGGCGTTGTCTCCGCCCATGGCGTCCACGGCCACGGTAATCTGGGCCATATTTCATACTCCTTTTAGCGCACATATTTTCGATGTTTCGATGAGCTCTAAACGATATTATAACAAAATTTGGGTCGATTGACAACCGCTTGGGGCAAAAGCTCTTGAATTCCCGGAGAAAATGGTCTATAATAATTTTTATGAAGTGGGGGCGCAGGAAAGACTGGTCTTGGACGGCGAACGCCCACTGGGAAAAGATAAAAAATGGAAACCGTTGATGGGGAAGAGTACCCGCTTGTTGGATCCGGTTTTAGCGATTCGGCGATGGTGAAAGGCCGAAACCGGCGAGGCGTGGGAATGGGCCCCTGAGGGCGCGCTGAGGGCCGAAAGGCCGGTAGGCGGCGACGCGGCTCCGGCGTTAAAGGAGGGAAGGGTGATGGCCCTTCTGAAAAGGCGGGCGCGTGAGCGCCAAACGGGGTGGCACCGCAGGACACTGTCCCTGATAGATGGGGGACGGTGCATTTTTTTAGTTTCAATAGAACAAGGAGAGAGGAAAAAATGGAGAACAACAACGAAGTAAAGCGCAAGATACTGTTTAGTGGGGTGCAGCCCTCGGGCAATTTGACGTTGGGCAATTATATCGGCGCGCTGCGCAACTTTAAGCTGCTGGAGGATCAGTACGACTGTTTGTACAGTATCGTGGACTTGCACGCCATCACCGTCCGCCAGGACCCCACCGAGCTGCGCAAGCGCTGCCTGCAGTTGATGAGCCTGTTTTTGGCCCTGGGATTGGATCCGGAAAAGAGTTTGATTTACTTTCAGTCCCATGTGTCCCAGCACTGCGAACTGGCCTGGATTTTGAACTGCTTTACCTATATGGGCGAGCTTCAGCGCATGACTCAATTTAAGGATAAGGCCGCCAAGCATGCCGACAACATCAACGCCGGTCTGTTTGATTATCCGGTGCTTATGGCCGCGGATATCCTGCTGTATCAGGCCGACATGGTGCCGGTGGGCCAGGACCAGAAGCAGCATCTGGAGCTCACCCGGGATATCGCTATCCGCTTCAATAAGATCTATGGCGATACCTTTACCGTGCCCGAGGGCTATATCCCCAAGGTGGGCGGCCGGGTCATGTCCCTGCAGGATCCCACCCGCAAGATGTCCAAGTCCGATCCCGAGGACACCTTTGTGGCGGTGTTGGACGACCCCAATGTGATCCGCAAAAAGCTGCGCCGCGCGGTGACCGACAGCGACAACAGCGTGTTCTATGATCCGGAGAACAAGCCGGGCGTCTCCAACCTGATGGGCATTTTGTCGGCCCTCACCGGGGATTCCATGGAGGCCATCTCCGCCCAGTATGACGGCAAGGGCTACGGCGTGTTCAAGGACGCGGTGGCCGACGCGGTGATCGCCGAGCTGGAGCCCATCCAGCAGCGCTATCAGAAGATCCTGGGCGACAAGGCCTATCTGGGCGAGGTCATGACCCGCAGCGCCGAGCGCGCCTCCAGGATGGCCATGCGCACCATGAGCAAGGTGCACCGCAAGGTGGGACTGGCTGCTTACAAGCTGTAAAGGAAGAATGGGTCCTGAACGGCCTTCTCGGACGGGCCTAAAAAGGATAGAATTGTTTCGCGGCGATTCGCCGGAAAGGGGGCGTTTTTTATGAAGAGGGCAGTATGGAGCGGTTTTCTGAATCGACGCAGGAGGGTGCGCGCAAGATAGCCTTCCCTCCTGCCATAAGACGGGAGGATTTGCATGGCTCTGAATTGGATTCGGGTCGAGGACTATCCCTTTGAATGTATTTTGATGATGGAACGGTTCCAACTCCGGTTGATGCTGGATGTGGAGGATCGGAATTTCTTGTCCAGCCTGGGCCTGGCCCTGGCCGCCCATCCGGCGGTGAAGTGGTATGTGGAGCATAAGTGCCCGGAACGCGCCGCGCGGCTGAAGGATATTATGGCGGGCGTCCCTGAGGCGGGCGCGGATGTGCGGGCAGCCGAGCTGCGGGTGTTGTCCCAAATCGAGGACTTTGTGCTCTACACAACCCCGGAGCGCATGGACGCCCAATGCGATTTCATTTACGCCTGGTCGCCCGGCCGGCTCACGGAAATGGCCGATTTTGCGGGCAAGCGGGTGTTGGATGTGGGCGCGGGCTCGGGCAGGCTGGGGTTCGCCATAGCCCATTTGGCCCAAGAGGTGTATCTCAGCGAACCGGTGGATACCCTGCGCGAATATCTGCGCGATAAAATTGCCCGGCTGGGGCTTACGAATGTGCGTGTGTGCGACGGCATGGCCCATAGCCTGCCCTTTCCGGACGATTGCTTTGATATCGTGATGAGCGGACATGTGGTGGGCGACTATCCGGATGAGGAACTCAGCGAGCTGACCCGGGTGGCCAAATCCGGCGGATGGATTTTGGATTGTCCGGGCGAAGATACGCGCCCGGGGCGGCCGAACCCCGAATATCTGAAGCGGGGCTTCGAACAGATGCACTATGTGAGCTGCCTGGGCGGGGACGTGTACCGGTATCGGAAGCGCGTGGATTGATACGCGCGCCAAATTTCAATGCTTTTGGGCGCTGCTGGATGCGCCGGGCCGGGTAAGAACGGATCTTATCCGGCCTTTCTTCAGTAGTATACAAAGCCTGCAAATAAAAAATCAAGCATGAGAGATGTAAAGATTTACGGCTATGGGAAGACAAGAGAAAGGTACAACAAAAAGGCCGTCCGAAAAGGGCGACCGAAGGGGAGGCGTAGCACAGTCATCC
>DVJW01000043.1 GCA_018716505.1 Candidatus Faecaligallichristensenella faecipullorum
GGGTCAAGGGCAGGAAGGGCAAGAATTGATAAATATAGGCCAAGAAATGATATTCCTCACAAACCATGAAAGGAATATAATCAATCCCAAGATTCATCATTTGAAACCTCGATTTTGTGGCGGAAAGAGGCGATAGTTTCATGATAAACGATATGCAGGGGCTGAGCAAGATTCAAAAAGCAGTCAGCCGTTCCATTAGCGCGGAGAATTTTACCGGCGCGCCCGGTGCGGGCGGCCAGGCTATATCCGGGACCGGAGAGTCCTGCGCCCGCGATTTGGGCAAGGGATGGAAAGTTTCACCCTCCATCATCGTGGAACCGGGCAAGGTGTTTGAGCTGGCCAATATCGAAGGCCCGGGTGAAATACGGCATATTTGGGTGACCTGCAGCGGGCCCAACCGTTCCTTGATCTTGCGCATTTATTGGGAAGACAGCGAGGTGCCCTCGGTGGAGACTCCGCTGGGTGATTTCTTTGCCAGCGCGGATGAACAGCAGTACGGCGCCATCAGTTCGCTGGCGGTGTGCGTCAATCCGCTTCGAGGGCTCAACTGCTATTGGAATATGCCGTTCTATAAAAAGTGCAGGATGACGCTGGAAAATATCACCTCCGAGCGGATCACGGTTTACTACCAGATTGACTATGTGCTGCGGGAGCTGGAGCCTGGCTTGGGCTATTTTCATGCCCAGTATCGCCGCTCCAATCCGTTGCCCTACAAGACCGACCATGTGATTCTGGACGGCGTAAAGGGCCACGGCCAGTATGTGGGTACCTACCTGTTCTGGGGGGTCAACAACAACAACTGGTGGGGCGAGGGCGAAATCAAGTTCTTTATGGACGGCGACAAGGATTATCCCACCATTTGCGGGACCGGAACCGAGGATTACTTCTGCGGCGCGTACGATTTTGAGGTCAATCACGCCTATCAGACCTTTACCACCCCGTATTCGGGCCTTTCCAAGGTCATGGATACGGATGGGCTGTACCGGTGCCAGCAGCGGTTTAATATGTACCGCTGGCATATTGCCGACCCCATTTATTTCAACCAGGATTTGCGGGTGACCATTCAGGCCCTGGGCTGGCGCAGCGGCGGACGTTATCTGCCCCTGCAGGATGATATTTCCTCGGTGGCCTACTGGTATCAGGATACCCCGGCGCCCAGCGGTTCGGTGCTGGGCAGCGCGGACGATTTGGAAATTATTTAAGCTTGCCATTGGAAAACCCATCAATCATATGTGGAGCCGGATGCAGCCTTGAGCGCTGTGTCCGGCTCCATGCCTTTTATAAACGCGAACAGATTTTGAACTTTGGGAAAGGCGGCCTTCGATATCTGGACAGCGCGCAGCCGAGTGTATATAATGAAAAAAGAATAACAACAGGATGGTGCCGCCTATGAACCTTGCCCAATATATCGACGCGCTGAAAAAGAATCCGGCGTTTATGCAGAACGTGACCCACTGGCGGGAAATGCCCGCCCGGGCCGCGAAATACGCCGATTTTCCGGACAGCCTGGATGCGCGCATACAGGCCGTGCTCAGGGAAAGGGGCATTCAAAAACTCTACAGCCATCAGCGCCACGCCCTGGACGCGGTGGAGGCGGGCAAGGATATTGTGGTGGTCACGCCCACGGCCTCGGGCAAGACCCTGTGCTACAATCTTCCGGTTTTAAACGCCATTTTGCGCGACCCGGACGCCAGGGCCCTGTACCTTTTTCCCACCAAGGCGCTTTCCAGCGACCAGGTGGCCGAGCTGTACGGCATGGTGGAGCGTTTGGGCGCGGACATCAAGGCCTATACCTATGACGGCGACACCCCGGCTTCGGCGCGGCGGGCCATTCGTCAGGCCGGGCATGTGGTGGTCACCAATCCCGATATGCTGCACAGCGGGGTGTTGCCCCATCACACCAAGTGGGTCAAGCTGTTTGAAAATTTAAAATATGTGGTCATCGATGAGATCCATGCCTATCGGGGAATTTTTGGCTCCAATTTGGCCAATGTCATTCGAAGGCTCAGGCGAATCTGCGCCTTTTATGGGGCCAATCCCCAGTTTATCTGTTGCTCCGCCACCATCAATAACCCCAAGGAACTTTCCGAGATCATGACCGGAAAGCCCATGGAGCTGGTGGACGACAACGGCGCGCCCGCGGGCGTGCGCCATGTGGTGTTTTACAACCCGCCGGTGGTCAACCGGCAATTGGGCATCCGGGCCGGTTCCATTCCCGAAACCCGCCGGCTGGCCGAGGGTTTGGTGAAAAACGGCATACAATCCATCATCTTTGCCCGTTCCCGGCTGGTGGTGGAGGTGTTGGTGCGCTATTTAAAGGAACTGGTCAAGGAGCCGCTGGGCGGCGCGGGCAAGGTGCGCGGCTACCGGGGCGGTTATCTGCCCACTTTGCGGCGGGAGATCGAGCGCGAGCTGCGCGCGGGCAATATTACCGCGGTGGTTTCCACCAACGCCCTGGAGCTGGGCATCGATATCGGCCAATTGGAGGCCTGCGTGTTGTGCGGCTATCCGGGCACCATCGCCAGCACCTGGCAGCAGGCCGGGCGCGCGGGCCGGAGAAATTCCGAATCCCTGATGATTCTGGTGGCCTCCTCTTCGCCGCTGGATCAGTACATCGTCAACCATCCGGGCTATTTCTTTGGCCAGTCCCCGGAAAACGCCCTGGTCAACCCGGACAACCTGTATATCCTGCTCAATCACTTCAAGTGCGCGGCCTATGAGCTGCCCTTTGAAGAGGGGGAGCGGTATGGCGGTCTGGAATCCACCCCGGAGCTGCTGGAGTATTTGTGCGATCAGAATATCCTGCACAAGGTGGGCAAGCGCTATCACTGGATGGCCGAGGAATTTCCCCAGGCCGGCATCAGCCTGCGCTCGGCATCGGATCAGAACTTCCTGATTATCGATATAACCGATCCCAAACACCATCGGGTGATCGGGGAAATGGACCGGTTTACCGTGCCCATGCTGCTGCATCAATACGCGATTTACATGCATGAGGGCCAGCAGTATCAGGTGGAACAGCTGGATTTCGACGACAAAAAGGCGTATATCCGCAAGGTGGATGTGGATTACTATACGGACGCGGATTTGAACACCAGCATGAAGGTGCTGGACGTGTTTGACGAGGATGAAAAGAGCCGGCCCATGCGCTATCGGGGCGAGGTACTGGTGAGCAGCATGGTGCCGCTGTTTAAGAAAATCAAATTTGATACCCATGAAAACCTGGGCTGGGGGCCGGTGACCTTGCCCGAGCTGGAAATGCATACCACCGCCTGCTGGTGGACGCTGCCCGACGGGTTGGAGAACGACTATTCCCGGGACGAGCTTCAGGGCGCCATGATCGGGCTGGCCAACATGCTGCAAAATCTGGCGCCGCTGTATCTGATGTGTTCGCCCAGGGATCTGTCGGTGGTGTATCATGTGAAGGATCCCTTTACCCAAAAGCCCACGCTGTATCTGTACGATTGCTGTCCCGGCGGCGTGGGGCTCAGCGACCGGGTGTACGAGATGAAGGAAGAATTGTTCCGCCAGGCGTTGGAGATGCTGGACGAATGTCCCTGCCAGGAGGGATGTCCCAGCTGCGTGGGCGCCGAGGCTGGGCCGGGCGCGAAGGGCGTGCTCAGAGTGGTGCTCAAGCGCATGCTGGAACCTTAAAGAAGGGGAAGCGGCCGGTTTGACAAATGGTGTGAAGCGTTTTAAAATAACATGATAGGCATTGTAATTTTCGGGAGCCCAGGGAGGCGAGCGCGATGGGTTCCAGCTTAAAAAGCCGGCTGATGGCGATCAACGCCCAGAATCATCAGCCCACGCGCCAGGCGGCGCAGGATCAAGGCTGCGCCGGGCCTATGCTCAAGGAGCACAGGATGGCGGCGGATCCCCGCTTATTCCATCTGTCCCGCCTGGGATTGGAGCGCATGGGTTTTGAATGCGCGGGTTTTGACGTGCGCCGCGCGCTGTTTTTGGATACCGAAACCACTGGACTTTCCGGGGGCGCGGGCACCGTGGCCTTTTTGGTGGGCGTGGGCTGGGTTCAGGGGGAGGATTTTGTGGTCAGGCAGTATTTAATGCCGGATTATGGAGCCGAACCCATGATGCTGAGCCAGCTGGGCGGTGTGTTTGAGCGGTTTGACTGGGTGGTTACCTTTAACGGAAAGAGCTTTGACATGCCGCTCCTGGAAAGCCGGTTTACATTGAACCGAATGCGGCCGCTTTATAAAGAGATGGCCCAGATGGATCTGTTGCACCCAGCCCGCAGGGCATGGAAAATGCGGCTCAAGCGATGCAATTTGGGCACGCTGGAGGCTCGAATTTTGAACCATGAGCGCGAGCACGATTTGCCCGGAAGCGAGGTGCCCCAGCGCTATTTCGATTATCTGCGCACCCGGGATTTTGCATTGCTCGAGGATATATTGGAGCACAACCGCCAGGATATCGTGAGTTTGGGGGCGTTGCTTTGCGAACTCTGCGCGGTCTATGACGCCCCGGAGGAGCAGCAGAGCGCTTCGGACATCTACAGTCTGGGGCGGGTGCTGGAAAGGCGGGGAGAGGGCGAGGCGGCCCAGCGATGCTACAGCCAGGCGGCCAAGCCCCGCCCCCTGTTGAGCCTTCAGGCGCTGTGTGACGAGCGCGGCGCCCGCGAGGCCAACTGGGCGCTGTCCATGATGCTCAAGCGCTCTGGAGAGATCGAACGCGCCGAACAGATCTGGATACAGATGTGCGAACGCGGCCAGATGGGGATCAAGCCCTATGTGGAGCGGCTCAAACTATTGGAGCATCGCCACCGGCGCTATCAGGAGGCTATTTCACTGTGCGACCAGGCGCTTCAGCGCTTTCGCGCCCCCGAGGAACAGGATCAATTGACCATACGCCGGCAACGGCTGCTCAAAAAATATAATCGTTCAATGGAGGGTTAAACATGGCATTTTTTGCGGGACTTACGTCGCGGCGGGCCTACATGGCCCATCTTAAGGGCAATCAGCTCATGGAAGAGGGCAAAATTCAGGAAGCCGAGGCCAAACATCAAGAGGCCATCGCGCTGTATGAAGAGAGCTTTAAAAAGGGTGTCAAAACGCCGGGGACCTATTTGGGCTATGGCGTGCTGCAAATGCGCCGCCGGGAATATGAAAAGGCGCGGGAGAGTTTTTTACAGGTGGAAAAGCTGCCCAATTTGACGCCCCAGGACAAAAAGCAGATGCGCACCGATTACGCCATCTGTATGTGGAAGATGGGCAAACTGGACATCGCCATTGAGCAGATGAAGGAGGCCCAGCGGGCCTATGGCAACGATTCGCTGATCTATGGCTCGCTGGGATATATGCTCATCGAGAAGGCGGTGCAGACCGGCGACTTTACCGAGGCCCAGGCGTTTAACAACGAGGCTATGGAGTATGACGACGAGGACGCGGTGGTGCTGGACAACATGGGTCAGCTGTATTTGAACATGGGCGACAAGGAAAAAGCCAGGGAATACTTCAAAAAGGCCCATGAGCAGAAGCCCAAACAGGTGGATACCCTGTATTACCTGGCGGTGCTCAGCAAAGATGAGGGAAACATTGAAAAAGCCAAGGAATACCTGGATACCGCGCTGAACGGAAATTTTTCTGCCCTGTGCACGGTTACCAGGGAACAGGCTCAGCAGCTCAGGGATGAATTGGGCGACTGAATAATGGACTTTGGGCGGCGCTTTAGCGTGTCAAAAAATTTTTTTGACACGCTGGTGGACGGGGAAGCAAGCTCCCCCCGCCACGGCCACCCTCTCCAGTTTCCGCTAAAATCCTGCGGATTTCCGGGCGCGGAAACTGCAAGGAAGCGATTTTTGCTCTGGAAGGGAGCGCTTTAGCGCGACTAGCAAAGGCGAAGCGAAGATTCGTCAAGCGTACCCGGCGAACGGCAAAGCCGTTTGACGGGCGCACTGGAAAATATATTTTCCGACGCAAAAATCGCCCCGTCCCCGACGTACACGCCGTCGGGGACGATTTTAAAGGCCGCGCTCTGCGCGGCTCAGACCGTTGACAAACCTATTTTTCTCGTTTGGGGATGCATGAGGGGGCCACAGCCCCTTCATATCTTCGCCCCGGCCTCGGCCGGGGTTTCGGTTCGCAAACAACGTTTGCGAACCTCCAGCCGCGCAAAGCGCGGCCTTCGAATTCCGCAGGGCCGGCTTTGTCGGACCGAGGAGCGGCCCAAGTGGCCGCTTCCGATATCATTTTCTTTCTCGCCCCAACCTCGGCTTCGCCGGGCTGGGGTTCCGGTTCTGCGGGGCCCTTTGGGCCGTCCTCGAACCTCCAGCCGCGTAAACGCGGCCTTCGACCGGCCGCTGCCGAAGGCAGCAAAGGAGGGAGGGCTTTAGCCCGACTAGGCCCGAGGACACTCCGAAGGAAGTCCGCAGGGCCGTACCCGGAGCCGTCCATCGGACGGATACGGGCGAC
>DVJW01000044.1 GCA_018716505.1 Candidatus Faecaligallichristensenella faecipullorum
TATTCGTAACAATGCGGTGTAAATATGTTTATAATTTCTGGAAAACTATACATAAAATAATTTTTGAAAAGGGTTGATTTTTTTACAATATATGCTATAATCTAAACCACAGTAAATTTACTATAATTTTAATGCATTTACACCTGATTTTAATTTAAATATAAAAATATAGCTGATCGTCAAAAAATCTCTCCGAAATTCATATCGAAAATGAAAAAATCATAGCATTCAGCACAAGGGTTAAAATTTTAAAAAGTGGAGGTGAGGTGAGAAATCTTCTGGGATGGGGAACCGGTAATGTCTGAACATGCTTATCGAATGGAGGAGGAGAAATCGTGAAGAAGATCAAGTGGATTGCCCTGATGTTGGTTGTTTTGCTGTCTTTCGGAAGCGGCGTTGCCTCGGCCGAATCGGTCTATTCTATGACATGGAACAATAACCCTAATCCTGCTACTTACACCGGCAACCAATGGAGTGGTACAGCCGGGGGCTGGTTTTGGGATTTGGGCACAGAAGGTCTGTTCCAATTTTCACGATTGACCGACAGCGTAACCTATCGCTTAGCCACAGAAGTCAGCCATGAAGGCAATGTGACCACCATCAAGATGCGCGACGACGCCAAGTACAGCGATGGTGAGCCCATAACGGCCAAGGATATTTGGGGCTTTTACCAGCTCCATCGTGAGACTGTGACCAACTATCTGAAGGAAATACGGATCGTCGACGATTACACACTGGAATTTGAGTTCCTGGATCCGGCCCCCTTTGAGGATATGCGCATTTGGCTGATCTCCACCTCGCGCCAGGCGGGCTGCCCCTATCACATTTACGGCAAATGGATAGATCGCGCGGCCGAGCTGTGGGAAATGGCGCCCGATGCGGAACCCGGGGTGGTTACGCCTTACGGCAAGGATATGACCGGGGAAGAGATTTCTCAGATGTGGACGGAAAACTGGAATGAAATGGCCCAATTTGTCCCGGAGGGCAAAATAATGGTTTCTTCCGGTCCGTATGTGCAATCTGCTCTCTCCGAAAGTGAACTAATCATGGTTAAAAATCCCAACTATTGGAATGCTGATAATGTCAAGTTCGATAAAATTATCAGCAAAGTGGTCACGCCTGAACAAGGTATCGCCATGCTGAAGAGCGCCCAGACCGACTGTTATCCGGGCTCGCTGCCCATTGATGTGGCGGAGAGCGTGCTGGCGGCCAATGATGATATCGTGTTCTATCCCACGGTGGACCCGGCTTGCCATGGTCTGTATTTTAACTTTAAGAGCGAGAACGCCCCCATGCATGACAAGACCTTCCGCAAGGCCATCAATTACTTGATCGATAAGACCCCTTGCCGTGAGGTGGGCAATTACTACGGCCAGGAATTCCGCTATTCCTGCACCGGCATCCCGCCGATGTTCCTGGAAAAGTACGTCTCCCAGGAAGTGCTGGACAAGATGGAAATCTACGACTACAATCCGCAGAAGGCCGAGGAAATGCTGCTGGAGGCCGGCTATACCAAGCAGAACGGCAAGTGGCACGATCCCGAAGGCAAGCAGATCACCATCAAGATCGGTGTGAACGGCAGCTGGCAGCCCGCAGCTGTGGTGGGCAATGTGAACGCCATCGTGGGTGAACAGCTCAACGCCTTTGGTATCGATACCGAGGTGCTGGTGACCGAGGGCACCATCTATCCCACCAAGGTCAAAGAGGGCGAGTTTGACATGACCTTTGACTGGATCGACGTGGCTTGGTCCTTTGCCTATCCGTTGTTCCCGCTGCGCGATCTGTATATCAGCGACTATGCCCGCAACAATATGCAGTTGGATGTGGACGAGGATACCAATAACCCCATCTATGAGGGACTCACCGATTTCAACGGCGATCCCATCGACCCGGTGCAGGTGCTGCTCGATATGCCCAGCATGGAGAGCGAAGAAGAGCGCCTGGCCTGGGCGGAGAAGCTGGTGTGGGTGGCCAATGAGGAATGCTTCGGCATTAACCTTTATCAGAACTGCACCGGCATCTGGGAAAACCGCGCCCATACCCAGGGACTGCCCTATGAAGACCAGATTGATGCAAACAATCAGTTTATGCCCGTGCCGGATATCGACGATCCGGAGCTGGAAAAGATTGCGGCGCTGAACTGGGGATTTGCCGGATACAATAAGCTGTTCTTCCTGGAACCCACTGAGTCCAATAAGTAAGCGGCAAAGCGACCTTGGGGGGATGAATGATGCCTCGCGCAAGGCTGAACATTCATCCCCCCTGTATATTGTTGAAGGAGGGCGTCTATGACCGTTAAATACATACTGCGCAAGGTTGGCATGGCTTTGCTTACAATCTTGGCCACCTCCGTTTTGACATTTTGCCTGCTGCGCGCGATGCCCGGCGATGTGTTCTACAATCAGGCACGTGATTTGAGCCGCGCCAGCGGAATTCCTTTGGCAGACGCTTACCGGCAGATAACCGAACGGTATAACTACGACCCGGAAGAGCCGTTGATCAGCCAGATGGCCCGGTATTATGGCTCACTGCTCAAAGGCAATTTGGGCACGTCCATGATCAACCAGAGCATGACGGTGAACGATATGGTGGCCTATGCGCTGCCCTGGACATTGTTTATCGCGGTGTTGGCGCTGTCCATTACCTTTGTCTTGGGGATAAACATAGGCGGCATCATGGTGTGGCATCGAAAGGGCTTCCTGAACGGATTTTTGACCACTTTTTGCACGGTAACAAGCTCAATTCCCGTCTTTGTATGGGCGTTTCTGCTCATGATCCTATTTGTGTTCCAATTGCAATGGTTCCCGATAAATGGTGCGTACGATTTGAGCGTGTCCACCCCGGGCTTTAATTTGACCTTCATCCTGGACGTGCTCTATCACGCGGCGCTTCCGGTGATCACCTATGTGTTGACCTCCATGGGGCTGTGGGCGCTGCAGATGAAATCCAGCGGCATTACCGTCATGGGAGAGGATTTCATCAATGCCGCCTATGCGCGTGGTCTGGAAAATAAAACCATACGCAAGCGTTACATGATGCGCAACGCCATGTTGCCGGTCATAACCATGTTGGCGATTACGTTCTCCACAATGATCTCCACGGGCGCCTTTGTGGAAAACTCCTATGCCTATCCCGGCATGGGGCGGCAGCTGGCCATAGCTTCCGGACAGCGCGACTATCCGGTTATGCAGGGCTTTTTGCTGGTTATGGCCATTTGCACCATTGTCGCCAACTTGATAACCGAGCTTTTGTATATGAAGCTTGATCCGAGGATCAAGGTGGGAGGGTAAGACATGAATGCGGTATCATCCCATGCATGAATACACCCGCCAGCTGATCGCCTCCGCGCCCTCGCTCATGGATGATTTGGAAAACCGGCACTCCATAACGGGTTCGCCGCCCGACCTGCTCAAGCTGCCCGAGGGATGCTATTTCTCGCCGCGATGCGCCCGGTGCGATGAAAATTGCCTGAAAAACCGCCCGCAAACCGAAATTGTCGGGGAGGGACGCGCGGTGGCCTGCTTCAAGTGGCAAGAAATTTTGAAAGAGAGCAAAAAAGGAGGCGAACGGGTATGGACAAAACAGCGGCGCCCGTCGTAGAATTGGAACATGTTGACATGACCTTCACCCAGCACAAGGGCATAGGACAAAAGCCCATTCAGATTCATGCACTGACCGATGTGAGCCTCAGGATTGAGCAGGGGGAAGTGGTGGCGCTGGTGGGAGAGAGCGGCGGTGGAAAATCCACCATTGGCAACATTATCAGCGGCCTGCTCAAACCCACGGGCGGGCGGCTGCTGTTTGACGGAATGGACGTGGCGCGCATGACGCGCCAACAGTACACCGAGTACCGGCGGCAGGTGCAGATCGTTCAGCAGGACGCCTATGCGGCCCTGAATCCGGTGCACACGGTGCTGCATTCGCTGTCCGCGCCGTTAAAACAGAAAAAGCGGGTGCATGGGCGCAAGGAAGCGCTGAAGAGAGTGACCGAACTGTTGGAAATGGTGGAGCTGCGGCCGGTGGATCAGTTCATCAATAAGTATCCCCATCAACTGTCGGGCGGTCAGCGGCAGCGCATCCTGCTGGCACGGGCCATTTCGCTGGAACCGCGTTTGATTATTGCCGATGAGCCGGTTTCCATGATCGATGTGTCGCTCAGGGTGTCTGCGCTCAACCTGATGCACAGGCTCAACGAGCAGACCGGTATATCGTTCCTCTACATTACCCATGACCTGGCCACGGCACGGTACATCGGCCGTTCGGGCCGGGTGGCCGTGCTCTATATGGGGCAAATTGTGGAGGAAGGGCCGGTCAGGGACGTTACCACCTCGCCCAAGCATCCGTATTTGCAGACGCTGATCTCGGTGGTGCCCATACCGGATCCATGGGTCGCGCGCAATCGCCGCAAGATCGAACTCAAGAGTTTGGATATGCCCAGCCCGGCCAATCCGCCTTCCGGCTGCCGCTTCCATACGCGCTGTCCCTATGCCCAGCCCATATGCGAGCAGGAAAGGCCTGTGCTCAGGGAATATGAGGGGCGCAATGTGGCCTGCCATCTGGTGGAGGAGATGCCCGGCTGGTCGCTGGATGATTACCGGCGGCCCGACGAGCTCGCGGGAGGCGGACATGACGGCCTGTGATGAATTGCGCACCGGCTTGGAGCGCCGGATGCGGCTGAGGAGCACGCTTCGGGGGCTGATGGTCATTGTGATCATGGTCTATCTGGCGTTGGCCTATTGCCTGAGCTATATCCGCCCGGGCGACGCCGAATATTATATCAGCCTGTTTACCCTTATCCTCAACACTTTGCTCATGGCGGGGGTGCTGATCGCCGACCGCCTGTTGGCAAGAGGGATAAAAAAATGCCATCAGGAGCTGGCCGCACGACAATCCACGGCCGGCGATAAGGCCGGCCCCTGGATAGTTTAGGAGGTTTGTTATGGGAACCAAGCTCACGACACGCGAACGGTTTGCGCGCATGTATGAACACAGGGAAGCGGATCGGGTTCCGATATTGGATTCCCCCTGGCATTCGACGATAGAGCGCTGGATGGCCGAAGGCATGCCCAATGAGGATTATGTGGGCTATTTTGATTTGGATCGGGTGGGCTCTATCGGGGTGGATAACTCGCCTCAGTATCCCCACAAGGTGATTGAAGAGAACGATGAATACATCATCTACACCACCGAATGGGGCGCGACCTTGCGCAATTGGAAGCATCATGGCTCCACCCCAGAGTTTTTGGATTTCACCATCACCTCGCCCAAAGCATGGGAAGAGGCAAAGGCGCGCATGCAGGCCGACGACAGCCGGATTCCCTGGGACTACCTGAAGGCCAATTATCCCAAGTGGGTTAAAGAGGACCGGTGGATCATCGGGAATTTCTGGTTTGGTTTCGACGTGACCCATTCCTGGGCCGTGGGCACCGAGCGCCTGCTGATGGCCATGGTGGAGGATCCGGAGTGGTGTGTGGATATGTTCAACCATTATTTGGACATCGACATCGCCCTCATGGACAAGGTGTGGGATGCCGGATATCATTTTCATGAGATCAACTGGCCGGACGACATGGGCTATAAGCATAACCAGTTTTTCTCGCTGCGCATGTACCGCGAGTTGGTGAAACCCGTTCAAAAGCGCGCGGTGGAATGGGCGCACAAAAAAGGGATCAAGGCGCGGCTGCATTCCTGCGGGGATATCAATCCCTTTGTGCCCGAGCTCATTGAGATCGGCATGGATGGACTCAATCCCCTGGAAGTCAAGGCCGGCATGGATCCGGTGCAGTTAAAGCAGCGCTATGGCGACAAGCTGGTGTTCCACGGCGGCATAAACGCGGTGCTCTGGGATCAGCCGGAGAAGATCACCGAGGAAATCAACCGGGTGGTGCCGGTGATGAAGCAAAACGGGGGCTATATCTTTGCTTCCGACCATTCTATCCCGGAAAACGTGAGCTTGGAGGACTTTAGGGGGATTATCAACGCCGCCAAAAAAGCGGGCAGCTATGAATGATGAGGTGATGTTTCGTGACATCCAAGGAACGCATGGCCACCGCGCTGAAACTGGGTATCCCCGACCGGGTGCCCACCTTCGAGTTGGAGTTTCAGCTTTCTGAAGAATTGATGGGGAAGTCGTTTTTGACCGAGCACGAGCTGGAAGGCTTGTCCGCGTCCGAGGTGGATCGCAAAATCGCGGAGAACGCCCAATTCATGATTCAGGTCTATGACCGGCTGGAGCATGACGCCATCTGCATTCAGTATCTGAACGAGGAACACACGATTCAGACCATACGCCGCCTGCATGAATATAGCGGCGACCGGTTCATGCTTCTGGCCCATGGGGACGGAACCTTTGCCATTCCGGACGGGGATGGCATGCTGGATTTCGCCTATCGAATCGCGGATGATCCCGAGAGCGTGCATGAGCAGGCCGAACAAATGGTGCGCCATGCCATGGAGCATGACCTTCGGCTGCTGGACGCCGGATTGGATGGGTTTATCCTCTGTTCGGATTACTGCTTTAACAAGGGGCCGTTCCTGTCGCCCAGGATGTTTGCGGAATTCGTTACCCCTTATCTGGCGCGGCTCATTGAAGCCATACGGGATCATGGCGGCTACGCCATCAAGCACACCGACGGCAACATTATGCCCATACTCGATCAGCTGGTTTCCACACGCTCCCACGCGCTGCATTCCATCGACCCCATGGCCGGGGTGGATATTCGCGAGGTCAAGCGCCTGGTGGGGGATAAGGTGGCGCTGTGCGGCAATGTACACTGCGCGGCCATGCAGACCGGCACCGACGAGGAGGTCATATCCTCGGCCGAGTATTGCCTGACCTATGCCAAGCCGGGCGGCGGCTATGTTTTTTGCACCAGCAATATTCCCTTCAAGGGCCTGCCCCTGGAGCGCTATCTGATGGTGCTGGATGTCTGGAAGCGCATGAGAGATTATTGATGTATCTGGGCATTCACTGCAATGGGAGCCTATAAAAGTACAGACACTTCGCGCAAAAACGCATGGGTGTTTGTGCTTTTTATTGTGCGGAAACGGTTTGTATGGCCGGATGTCATTGAACCAACGGTTTAATGACATCCGGCTGTTTTTGCGATAGGATATATGCAGCAAGAAGAGATAGGGAGTGAGCACAATGAATCTGAAAGAAGCGTTTCGGTTTCAAAATAAGTTGCAGGCGCTGATGGAAGAGGTCCAGGATTTTCTCAGCCGGGACGACAACGTCACCCTTGTGGAAAATACCTATCTATATAAGAAGGTTGTGCCCGAAGCGGAAAATGAAACGGTGGTGGATACGGCGCCCACGGAATATGCCGGGCGGGTAACCGAAATGGTCGAGTTTCTCATGTATCTGATGGCCGAGCGCGAGAAGCTGAGCAAGGCCATACAGGACGCCAAGCGCGCCCTGCCCATCGATATGGACAGAGAGGTGAGTTTAAACAGCAAACGCCAGGAGATTGCCCGGATTTTGAATCACATGGCGGATCTGCGCAATTCCGAGGTGATGATGCCCGGAGGCGGCACCGGCTATCGGTTCAATCAGGAGGGCAATCAGGTGCCCTATCGCTGTGATGTGAAGCGGGTGACCACCATCCACTTCGACCGCAAGGTTATCCGAAATTTTGCCAGACAGATGAACAAAAAGTCGGATTTGATTTTCACAGAGCTGGACGGATGCCTGATCAATTCCAAGGTGGATTACCGGACGCCCTTTGATGTCAACGACAGTTTTGCGGAAATTTTTGAAAATTTCGTGGGTGATCCGAACGCGGTGTAAAGGGCCGCGCCGCCCGGCTGCTTTGGAGACGGCAGGCAAAAGAATATGATGGATACCGGTTCAGGCGCAGATGAACTATAAAGCTGCGTATTTGCGAGAAGATGCTCTACGTGATGAGAAGTAAAACAGAAAAAACCAACCTTGGGGGTTCGCCAAGGCTGGTTTTCGGGACTCCACTTCCATCGCTTCCCACCTCGCGCAAGCGCTCTTTTGATCAAGCACCCTTCGATCTTTCGTCCGGTCGCTCAATACATACGAAACACATCTCCATCCAATCGACAATGGCGGATGATGCCCGCCACCTAAAGAGAATGCCTGGCGGAAAAGGGTGAAAACCTGCGCAAAGGGGAAAACGAATACCCCGTTAAGCACACCGCATGGGCAAAAAGGGTTGAAACATTTTCGGATGCCTGCCGTTTCCAAAGCAGCCGGGGATAAAATAAATTGAGCCGCAGGACGCGTCCTGCGGCTCAATTGCGATTTGATTCGGTTTTGAGGCGGCGGGCACCAGGATTTCATCCATGGATACCTCCAACAAGGCGCCCAGGGCATACAGATTGTCCACACTGGGCAGGCTCTTTCCGCGTTGCCATTTGTAGATGGCTTGGGGCTCCTCGAAGCCGAAATAGGCTTGAAGATCCCGAACGGTCATGCCGCGCGCCTTGCGCAGGCGAACGATGTTCTTTCCGGTGGCGATGGGATCGATGACCGGGAATGCTTTCTGGTCCATATTTCTGGCCCCCTTATCCGTCATTTTTTTAAATTATACACGGAAATTGCAGGAAAAACAAGCATAAAAGGATATGGACGTGAAGCCCAAAGGAGGAAGACCAATGAAGTATGTACCTTTGAAGAAGCAGAGCAAGCGCCTTCAAAAAGAGTATGCCCGGAAAAATCGCGGATCATGGAACGGCGTTATTCCGGTTACCAGGGTAGTTGAGGATAAAACAATCTATAACCGGAAAAGACTTGGGCGGGCGGAACGCGGCCTCGAAACGGAATAGGGGGGATTTCCCATGGCTTTTAGGGAAACTATTCTTTGGCGAAAACTGCTTTGCGGCACGCCTGCCCGCGCATTTGATAATTGCGTCAAAACATGTTAGAATAAAATGTAGAAATATTGCCGTATT
>DVJW01000045.1 GCA_018716505.1 Candidatus Faecaligallichristensenella faecipullorum
GGATGACTGTGCTACGCCTCCCCTTCGGTCGCCCTTTTCGGACGGCCTTTTTGTTGTACCTTTCTCTTGTCTTCCCATAGCCGTAAATCTTTACATCTCTCATGCTTGATTTTTTATTTGCAGGCTTTGTAGTAGTGGCCGCTTGCCATCCGGCGTCCTTATCCGCAGCCCGCCACTTGGCAAAGCAAGAGGTAGTGTTGGTGACCTTGTTGTTCAGCACGCTCTTGCCGCTGTGCACCTTGATGCCGGTAAAGCGCGACTTCACGTTATGCCGCTTACCCGTGAAATTCAACGTCATGTAGTTATAGGCGGGCTTCTTGCAGGACGCGGCGCCGGCCACCATGGGGACGCTCAGCATGAGCAAAGTACCGATCAGCATCAAGCAAACGACTTTCTTCTTCATCTCAAAGCCTCCCTCTCCTAAATCGCTCAACTATCCGTCCATCACAGCGAATATCACCATTGGCATCTCCCCCCCACCTCAATTTATTGCCTACAATTTATCATGTTTTTCCAACTTAGTCAACCATAAAATTTCATAAATTTAATACAATTGTCAATACAAGCACAAAATATTGTCAAAAAAGAGGCGGACGCTCTTCTTTTTGCGGCCGCCTTTTTTCCATCGCTCTATTCCGCCTCAAACAGCTCCAGCGAATCCATCCAGCCCTGAATCAGCCCGGCCATCTCCCCTTCTTCGTAATGCCCGGACAATCCATAGTAATCATCGATGGCCACGGAAGCGGCGAAGGCAAAGCAATATTCGTCCGTTTCAAAGACCAGCGCGTCCACCAGGCGGGTATCCTCGTTCTCCCCGGTTTCGAAGCGGGCGCGCCGGGCCTCATGGCCGGAAACCGGCTGGGCCTGAAGGGTTTGCAGATTGCGCAGATCCGGATAATCGGCCTGCATGGCCCGCTCCACCGTCCATTCTTCGGGCTCATCCGGATTCTTGGCCCGGCGCAGCAGGGTCAAGGTGACGGCGCCCTCCTCCGCCTTCAGCACTTCCCGGTAGCCGCCCGCCCCGTCCAGGGTGTTTTCCATGAGCTCGGCCTGCTTAGGCAAATTCCCCACCAGCACCGGGCCGGTCAGAGCCTCGACCTGGCCCGCTCCGTTGGATTGGGCGCAATAAAAGGCGCTGCCCATGTAGGGCTGATCCGCCTCAAAGGACGAGACCGGGCTCAGGTTTTCCAGCGTCAGATCCTTGCCCCCGTCCATGGTGTAATACACATTTTCTATATCCAGATTTTCCTTTAAGGTGGCCCGCAGGCTGTCCATCATGAACCAGCTCAGGCTCTCGACGTCGTACATAAAAAATTCTTCCTTTTGCGCCCGGTCGTCCAGACCGGCCACCAGGGTGCTGTCCTTGGCCCAATCCACCGCCAGCCCATCCGGAGCCGGGGCGGCGGCGATCGAAAAGTCCAATCCCGTGAGTTCGCTCAAGGCCTTGGCCAGGGCTTCGGCGCTCAACTCCCCCTCTATTTCCACGGTATAGCGCTTGACCGCGTCCTGGGCTGAGGCATCTCCAAGGGTAAAATCGGCGCACAAAACGGCCTGGCTGCCGGCCCAGGCGGCCGGCGCGGCAAAGGCCATCAAAAGCGCCAGCAGCATGCTGCAAATTCGTTTCATCTTCCATTCCTCCTCAGTTTCCGTTTTCTGTAAGACGGACCGGGCCGGATTTTGTTCCGGGGCCCGGGAAACCGCTTGCGCGGCCCGAGGGCGGCGGGTATAATGGATTTAACAAAAACGCAATCCGGTCAAAGGGGGCTTTGCATATGGACTTTCCACAGGCGGCGGAAAGGCCGCCCATGAAATTCGTCTTCCCCCAGGGCTACGCCCCGAACGTCGCCCTGGGCACCGGCAACAACCTGGCCATGGGCTTTGAAGCGGGCGGGCTTTACACCTTTCGGGCGCTGATCCGCCCGCTGCGGCCCGGGCGGATGAATTGGCGGTTTTTCTATTGGAATCAGGTGGACTCCACCTGGGACGACGGCTCGCAAAGCCGGGCCGGGTTGCCGGGCGGGGCCTTTGGCATCGCCGGCGCCTGGGCCGGGGTGTGTGCGGACGCGGACGCTCCGGTTTCGGGCGCGCGGCGGGTGCGCTTCGAGGGCCGGGAACAGAGGGACGTGGAACCGGGCGGCCAGGTATACTCCGACCCCGTGGAGCTGAACTGTCCGGAGGGCGGCTATATCGCCTTCAGCTGGTGCCTTGAATGCGCCCCGGGCACGGCCATCCCGGGCACCCCCAACAGCCAGGCCCTGTGCTTCACCGCCAGGGGGGATTTGAGCGCCCGGCCCACCCTTTCAGGCTTTGCGCCCGCGGGCGGCGAGGGATGGGTGGCGCTGCCCAATTTATGGGCGGCCGAGCGGCCCTTTCAAGCCCGGATCGGGTTCCTGGGGGATTCCATCACCCAGGGCTGCGGCACCCGGCCCAATTTTTACGAGCATTGGGCCGCGCGCATCCTGACCCAATTGGGCCAAACCTTTGGCGGATGGAACCTGGGGCTGGGCTTTGGCCGGGCCCAGGACGCGGCCCGGGGCGAAAGCTGGCTGAGCAAAGCCGCGGCCCTGGATCATGTGTGCGTGTGTCTGGGGGTCAACGACATCCTGCAGGGCCGGACGGCCCAGGCGCTTTGGGCAGACCTTTGCGCCATACGGGCGGGGCTCCATCGGGCCAATCCCGGCCTTAGGCTCACCCAGTTCACCATCCCGCCCTTTGACCTGGAGGGCGGGCATCTGGAAATTTGGCGGCAGGTCAACGGCGGGCTGCGGGATTTGGCCCGAAAGGGGGAGATCGAATTGTTCGACATCGCCCAAGTGCTCGCCCGCCCGCATCCCAACGGCCATCTGGCCGCCTTCGGGCCCCATCCGGACGGCGCGGGCGGAGCGGCGGTGTGCCGCTCGTTCATGGATTGGCTGACATCGACATCCAAGAATAAAGAGGAGAATTGACCATGGCTTCCAGCCTCTTTCGAGAAGTTTCCTTTGAGGCCCTCGCCGCTCTGATCCGCTCCTGCCTGGACGATGAGCTGCTGGAGGCGCGGCTGCTCACCGGCGGCCTGTTCAACACCACCTACCGGTTGACAGCCCGGCGGTCGGGGGAGATGGTGCTCAGGCTGGGGCCGGTGAACCGCCATCTAATCATGCCCTTCGAGCACAAGCTCATGGAATCCGAGGCGCAGGTCTACCGCCTGCTGGCCGGGCAGGGGGTGGCCGTGCCCCAGGTGATGGCGGTGGATGGGAGCAAGGCCTTGATCGGCCGGGATTTCATGATTACCCGGTACATCCCCGGGGTTCCGCTGAGCGAGGCCGCGCTCTCCGGGGAAGACCAGACGGGCGTCTGCCGCCAGGCCGGGGCCTGCGCCCGCAGGATGCACGGGATCACGGCCCCGCGCTTTGGCCGGGTGGCGGATGTGTGCGCGGGAAAGGGCTTTGAAACCTGGGCCGAATGCCTGGAAAGCGAACTTTTCGAATGGGAAAGCGTGGCCCGGCCCACGGGCATGTATACCCCCTCCGAACACGAGCGCATCCGCGCCGCCTTCCGAAGCCGCGCCGGGCTGCTCAACGGGATAACCGTGCCCCGATTGGTGCACGCCGACCTTTGGGCGGGCAATGTGCTGGTCTTCCCCCAGTCCCCGGCCCGGCTCGCGGCCATCATCGACGCGGACCGCGCCTTTTTCGGGGACAGCGAATTGGAGTTTTCCCTGGGCTGGACGGCCAACGAGGGCTTTATGGCGGGCTATGGCCGGCCGCTTTCCCCCGAAAAGGAGGCCCGCGAGCGTCGGGCGCTGTACCGGCTGCTGTTCGCTTTATGGGACGGCTATGTGTATCAGGCCGAATACAATATGCCTCAGGAAATGGAGCGCACCCGGGAGCGCGCCCGGGCGCTGCTGGACGAACTGGCCCCCTGAGCCCCGGAAGGTAATTCATGGATTTGAGACGAAATCGTAACGATTTTGTGGTAAATTTTAGGCAACTTTTTCCCCCTCTGCCTGCGTCTTAAGCAATGTACGGCGGTAAGCCCGAGGGCGAAGCGCCAATTCAAACAGGCAAAGGGGATGAAATCATGAGCAGGAAATTTGCGGGACGAATCGCCATGGTGTTGTTGGCGGTTATGTTGATGATCGGAGTGAGCCCGGCGGCCCTGGCGGCCTCGAGCGCCTCGAAAAACGGGGTGGTCAAAACCCCCACCGTGGACGGCACGGTGTACCTGCGCAGGGGGCCGGGCATGAACTATTCCACGGTGGCCGTGGCGGTCAACGGCGACCCGCTGACCATATTGGGCACCAAGGGCAATTGGAGCCAGGTCAAGCTGGACCGCAGGGGCAAAGTGGGGTATATGTACAGCCAGTATGTGTGCAAGACCCTGGCCCTGAAGGGCGTTTCCGGGGATGTGGGCCGGGTGGACACCCGCTTTCAGGGCAGCCGGGTCAACCTGCGCAAGGGCGCGGGCTCCTCTTGCCGGGTGATAACCTCGATTCCCAAGGGGGAAAAGCTGCAGATCCTGGGCCGCAAGGGCGATTGGTATAAAGTCCGGGTCATCAAAGGCGGGCTGGTGGGCTACATGAGCCGCAACTATGTGGAAAAGGGCATTCCGGGCCTGACCACTGGCAACGTGCACATGCGCGCCGGCGCGGGCACCCAGTACAAGTCCCAGCGGGTATTGCCCATCGGCACCCCGATTCAGGTGCTTCGGGTGAGCAAATATTGGAGCAAGGTTCAGGTGGACGGCAAGATCGGCTATGTGAGCAATGCCTATTACCGGGTGTAAAAATTGAGGGGCTGTGTTGAGGAGACAGCCCCTTTCTTTATTTCTCTTCCCCCATCAAAATCCTGAGCGAGCGCTCCGGGTTGTTCAGAAAATCCCGGGTCAGGCGGTAGTGCTCGGTGTCCCGGTAGTCCACTTTGCGGATGCCCGCCTCGCTGAACTCAAAGATATCCGCCTCGGGATAGGCCATGAGCAGCGGGGAGTGGGTGGCGATGATAAACTGGGAATCCGCCCGCACCAGCTGATGGATGAGGGAGATCAGGCTGAGCTGGCGGCTGGGCGAAAGGGCGGACTCGGGCTCGTCCATCAGATACAGCCCGCTTCCCCGAAACCGGTTCATCATCAGCGCCAGAAAGCCCTCGCCGTGGGACCGGGCGTGCAGGGATTTTCCCCCATAGCCTTGAAGCAGCCCGGGCGCCCCGTTTTCCTCCAGCCGCTCCAGCTCGCTGGACAGGGTATAATAGCTTTCGGCGCGCAGGAAAAAGCCGTCCTTGGGCCTGAACGGGCCGCGCACCGGGGTGAGGTTGGCGCCCAGGGCCGAATGGGTGTCCTGGGTGCTGAAATGGAAATTTCGGGAACCGCCCTCCGGATTGAAGCCCATGCACACGGCCAGGCCCTCCAAAATCGTGGACTTTCCGCTGCCGTTTTCCCCGATAAAAAAGCTCACCGGCTTGCGAAAGCGCAGCGCTTCCAAATCTCTTACCGCGGGCAGATCAAAGGGATAGCCCGCCTGTCCGCCTTCCTTCAGATACGCCCCGCGCAGATAATTTTCCTTCAAGCCGGCCGCCCCCTTCCTCTGGTTTAGGGCCAGTATACCCCGCCGGCCGTCCCCTGTCAATCTTCCACCCCGGCCAAATGCAGGATCAGCTCCCGGGTGAGTTCGTCGTGCTCCTGGCCGGCCACCACAAAGATGCCCTTTTCCCCGGACCCCATGACCGGCGTCAGGGCCTCGTTGTCCGAAATATCCACGCCCACGATTTCGGTGCGGCCGCCGTCCGGGTTACCCTGTTCGTCCACGGTCTCATAGTCGATGAGCTTGCCCTCCAGCTTTTCCATATCTTCCTCGGTCAAGATCTCGCTTATGGGCCGGAAAATCCCGCCCCGGGCCTCCCGGGCCGCGCTCTCCTTGTCAAAGATGGCCACCGTAATCTCGCCCGCCGCCACCTTGGCGTCAAAGCCCACCAGCGCGCCCATGTTCATCATGGGATCGCTGTCCGCCGAACCCAAAATGGTGGAACTGAAGGAGGCGTTCACCTCTTCGCCGGCCAGCTCCGGGATCTCCTGCTTCAGGGTCTCCCCAAAGCTCTCCAGGGCCTCGCCGTCCACATAGCCCGAGGCCACCATGATATTGTAGCCCGAGGCCTGCCCGTCCCCGCCGCACGAGGTCAAAGTAACCATCACCATGGCGGCCATCAGGATCAAAGCGATTCTTCGAAACAGCGAACGGGTTTTCATAAAAATTCCTCCAATTTTTATTTTCCTCAATTTTTATTCTATCTTACCAAGGCATTTTGAACCAAGTGTTGCCCGGGGTTGACGCAATTTTGAAACTTTCCGTCCGCCCTTGACACAATTTGGGAGCCCGGCCATAATAGAACCGAGGAAAAAAATCACCAGACATGAGGGGGCCGGTGGGATGAAGACGCTCTACCTTACCGATTTGGACGGAACCCTGTTAAACAGCTCGGCGCTGCTCAGCGATTTCAGCCGGGAGGCGCTCGCCTCTTTGCTCCGGCGGGGCATGATGTTCTCCTACGCCACCGCCCGGTCGGTACACTCGGCCCAGAAGGCGCTGAATGGATTTATGCCCGAACACCCGGCCATCGTGTACAACGGGGCCATGGCCGTCGAGCCCAGGACCCTGAACATCCTGCATCTGGAGCGCTTTTCCCCGGACGAGGCCGCCTGCATCCGGGAAATTTTGAGCGGTTATGGGCTAAGTCCCCTGGTTTACGGGTTTGTGGAGGGCAAAGAGCGGGTAAGCTATATCCAGGGCCCGGCGCATCCCGGGGTTGCCCACTACCTGGCCAGCCGCTCCGGGGACGCGCGGCTGCGCCCGGTGGCGGATCCGGCCCAGCTGTACGCGGGGGACGCCTTTTACTTTACCCTCATCGGGGAGCAGGCGGATTTGCGGGGCGCGCATCAGGCGCTGCTCGCCCTGAATCCCGGGCGCGTCACCTTTCAGCGGGAGATCTACCGCAGCGAGTACTGGCTGGAGATCATGCCCCACGGGGCCACCAAGGCCCACGGGCTGAAATGGCTCAAGGCCCATCTGGGGGCGGACCGGGTGGTGTGCTTTGGGGACGCCATCAACGACATTCCGCTGTTCGAGGCCGCGGATCAGGCCTACGCGGTTCAAAACGCCCATCCGGACCTGAAGCGCATCGCCCGGGATATCCTGCCCTCCAACGACGAGGACGGGGTGGCGCGGTTTTTACTTCAGCATTATCAAGACGGGGAATAAGGAGCAAACGGCCATGGAACAAAAGCGAATCCGGGATTATGGAATCCAAATCGGCGAGATGCCCACGGGGAAACTCAACAAGATCAGCGACGTGCCCGGGGTGAAGGTGGGCCACGCCACCCTGGACGACGCCCGGCACAAGACCGGCCTGAGCGTCATTCTGCCCGGGCCGGACAATGTCTTTTTAAACAAGCCGGTGGCCGCGGCCCATGTGCTGAACGGCTTCGGCAAGACCCTGGGGCTGATGCAGCTTCAGGAGCTGGGCGTCATCGAAACGCCCATCGTGCTGACCAACACCCTGAACGTGGGCCTGATTCACGACGCCATGGTGGGTTATATGATCGGCCAATGCCAAAGGGACGGCGTTCATCTGACCTCGGTCAACCCCATTGTGTGCGAATGCAACGACGCCACCTTAAACGACATACAAAAGCGGGATCTGGGCGGCGCGCACCTGATGGCCGCCATTCGGGACGCCCGGGCCGGCTTCCGGGAGGGCGATGTCGGCTGCGGCAAGGGCACGGTTTGCCATTCCCTGAAGGGCGGGGTGGGTTCGGCCTCCCGCCAGATCGAGATCGACGGCAAAATCTACACCCTCGGGGTGTTGGTGCAGAGCAACCACGGCTCGCTGAAGGATCTGATGATCGCGGGCAGGCCCGCCGGGCGCATCATTGATTCGGCCTTAAACTGCTCGGCGCCGGACAAGGGCTCCATCATCAGCGTCATGGCCACCGATCTGCCGCTGTCCTCCCGCCAAATCGGAAGGGTGATCCGGCGCGCCAGCGTGGGCCTGGCCCGGCTGGGCTCGTTCATCGGCCACGGCAGCGGCGAGGTGATGATCGGGTTCACCACGGCCAACCGCATGCCCCACGAGAGCGAAAAGGGGCTCATGAACTTTCAGGCGCTTTCCGAGGGCCATATCAACCCGGTTTTCCGGGCCATGGCCGAGGCCGAGGAGGAGGCCGTGCTCAATTCCATGGTCACGGCCCAAACCGTGACCGGCTATCAGGGCACGGTGAAGCGCAGCCTGAGCGAATTTATGGATCAGATCTTAAGCTGGCGGGGATAAAAGGCGCCCCGCCCCGTATAAGGAGGGAAAACGCCATGCAAAGCACACTCTATACCGGGGGCACCATTCTGACCATGGAGCCGCAATTATGCGCCCAGGCGCTTCTGGTGGAGGACGGCAAAATTTTATGCCTGGGCCGGGCGGACGAGCTGGCCGCGCTGCGCCCCCATGCCCGGCGGGTGGATCTGGAGGGCAGGACCTTGATGCCCGGATTCATCGACGCCCACAGCCATTTCACCGCCTATGCCAGCACCCTGGGCCTGTGCGATCTGAGCAAGGCCGAGAGCTTTGACGAGATTCTGGCCCTGCTTGGCACCTACCGCGCCTCGGTGCGGGCGCCCAAGGGCGCGCTGATCACCGGCTTTGGCTATGACCACAACCACCTCCTGGAAAAGCGCCATCCGGACAAGCGGGTGCTGGCGGCCCTGGGCGAGGACAACCCGGTGGTCATCGCCCATGCCTCCGGGCACATGGGGGTGCTCAACGCGCCGGCCATGCGCATGCTGAACCTGAGGGACGATATGCCCGACCCGGAGGGCGGGAAGATGGGCCGGATGGAGGACGGCAGCCTGTCGGGCTATATGGAGGAGACCGCCTTCACCTCCCTCAAGCTGCCCGGGCCCTCCAAGGAGCAGCTGTCGCGCCAGATGGAGCTGGCCCAGGCAAAATATTTTTCCTACGGCATCACCACCTGTCAGGACGGGCTCACCCGCAAGGCGGATTGGGACCTGCTTCAGAACATGGCCCAGGGCGGCCATTTGGACATCGACCTGGTGTCCTATATCGACATCGCCCAATGCGCGGATCTGGCCAGCGCCCATCCGGAATACCGGAAATATCAAAACCACCTGCGCATCGGGGGCTACAAGCTGATTTTGGACGGCTCGCCCCAGGGCCGCACCGCCTGGATCAAGACCTTTTATCAGGGCCAGCCCGGCTATTCCGGCTATCCGGTGTATGAGGACGGCGTGGTGGAGGGCTATATTGCCCGGGCCCTGAGCGAGGATATGCAGATTCTCATCCACTGCAACGGGGACGCGGCGGCCGAACAGATGATTACCTGCTATGAGCGGGCGCTCAACGGGCGCTACAAGGACGCGCGTCCGGTGATGATTCACGCCCAATTGGTGAACCGGTCGCAGCTGGGCCACATGGGGCGGCTGGGCATCATGGCCTCGTTCTTTGTGGCCCACACCTATTATTGGGGCGACGTACACATTCAAAACTTCGGGCCCAGGCGCGCGGCCCAGATCAGCCCGGTTCAATGGGCCATGGAGAGCGGGGTCAACTACACCTTCCATCAGGACGCCCCGGTGCTGCCCCCGGACATGATCGACACCGTGCGCCGGGCCGTGGAGCGCCGCACCCTGTCGGGGGAGGTGCTGGGCGAGGATCAGCGCATCACCGCGCTGCAGGCGCTGTACGGCGTCACCCGCAACGCGGCCTATCAATATTTTGAGGAAAACGAAAAGGGCACGCTAAAGCCGGGCAAGCGGGCGGATCTGGTGATTCTATCGGACAACCCTTTGACCTGCTCCCCGGAAAAGATGGGATACATTGAAGTTTTGGAGACCATCAAGGACGGGATGAGCGTGTATTCGAAGCCGTGAAAAAAGGATTTTATGGAGGGGCGGGGGAGGACGAATCCCTTTTCCAAAGGGAGGCGAAATTCCCCTGGCGGGGCGCAGTTTTATGGAGGGGCCAGGGGGAGGGTTGAATCCCTTTTCCAAAGGGAGGCGAAATTCCCCTGGCGGGGAGCGATTTTAATGGAGGGGCCAGGGGGAGGGTTGAATCCCTTTTGCAAAGGGAAGCGAAATTCCCCTGGCGGGGAGCGATTCTTATGGAGGGGCCAGGGGGAGGTTTCCGTAATACCTCCCCCTAGGCCCCTCCAAGCCACCCCTACCCCCTCCAGCGGTTTTGGAGTTGACGTTCGCTCCGCTTCCGGCTATCGGAGTTTGCCGTGCCGGGCACGGCAGGATAAAGGCTAAGGCCCTAATCGAAGCGCAATGCCGCTGGATTAGGGCCCTTTCTTCTATTTTGCCGCGCTTAGCGGGCAAATTCAGCCAACCTTTAGCGGAGCGTTGCGGGGGTGGCCCCGCGCCGGGGGCGGCAAGCCCCCACAGCGGCCGTTTGAAGGGGGTTAGGGGGTGCATGAGGGGGCCTAAGGGGGAGGATCGGAACTCCCCCTGGCCCCCTCATAAAAGGTTTCCCCTTCCCAAGGGGCTTTCAGGGGGAAACCTCCCCCTGATCCCTCCGGGAAAGGATTCCCCCTCCCGCATACTCCCCTTCCCATCCGGGCAAAATAAAAACAAATCTCCCCTTGACAGGGCGGTTAGTCTGTGCTATGCTATAGACACCCCCCATGGGAGGGGTGATGTTGAGAAATTCCCCAAACCCATACCGGCCGTCTCAGGAGGCGAACCCTACTATGAAAGAGAATTTCGACGTAACCGGCATGACCTGCTCGGCCTGCAGCGCCCATGTGGAAAAGAGCGTGTGCAAGCTGCCCGGCATCAAGGAGGTCAACGTAAACCTGCTTCAAAATTCCATGCGGGTGGAATTTGACGAAAAACAGCTGGACACCCAGCGCATCATCCGCGCGGTGGAGGACGCGGGCTATGGGGCCAGCCTCAAGGGTGCTCCGGCCGCGGCCGCAGCCGAGTCCAAAAAGGAGAGCAGCGCGGACGAGGAGCTCAAAAAGATGAAAAAGCGGGTCATCGCCTCGGTGTGCTGGCTGATTCCGCTGATGTACCTGTCCATGGGCCACATGGTGGGCCTGCCCATCCCCTGGTTTTTGCACGGCAGCGGCAATGAGCTGAGCTTTGCCTTTACCCAGCTTTTGCTCACCACCCCGGTGCTGATCTTAAACAAGCGGTATTTCATCAACGGCTTTAAGACCCTGTTCAAGGGTGCGCCCAACATGGACAGCCTGATCGCCCTGGGCGCCTCGGCGGCCATGGTGTACGGCATCGCGGCCATCTACCTGATCGGCTTCGGCCTGGGCCATAATCTGCCCGGGATGGTGGATCATTACGCCATGAACCTGTACTTTGAATCCGCGGCCATGATCCCCACCTTGATCAGCTTTGGCAAATATCTGGAGGCCCGCTCCAAGCGGCGCACCTCGGACGCCATATCCCGGCTCATCAACCTCCAGCCCAAGCGCGCCTGGGTAATTCGGGACGGCCAGGAAGTCGAGATCCCGGCCGAGGAGCTGGCAGTGGGTGACATCGTGCTGGTCCGGCCCGGCCAGGGGGTTCCGGTGGACGGGGAGATCATCGAGGGCCACGGCTCCATCGACGAATCCGCCCTGACCGGCGAGAGCATCCCGGTGGACAAACAGGCGGGCGACAAGGTCATCGGCGCCACCATCAACCAGGCGGGCTTTTTCAAATTCAGGGCCACCCAGGTGGGCGCGGACACCACCCTGAGCCAGATTGTGCGCCTGGTGGAGGAGGCCGCGGGCTCCAAGGCCCCCATCGCCAAGCTGGCCGACAAGGTGAGCGGGGTGTTTGTGCCGGTGGTCATCGCGATTGCCATCATCGCGGGCGCGGCCTGGCTCATCGCCGGTCAGGACATCGGCCACGCCCTGTCCACCACCATATCGGTGCTGGTGATCTCCTGCCCCTGCGCGCTGGGCCTGGCCACCCCCACGGCCATCATGGTGGGCACTGGCCGGGGCGCGGAACAGGGCATCTTGATCAAATCCGCCGAAAGCCTGGAGACCGCCCATCTGATCGATACCGTGGTGCTGGACAAGACCGGAACCATCACCATGGGCAAGCCGGTGGTGACCGACTTCATCTGCGCCCAGGGCGTAACGGCCCAGGAGCTGCTGAAATTGGCCGCCTCGGCGGAACAGCCCTCCGAGCATCCGCTGGCCCAGGCCATTGTAAACCGGGCCAGGGAGGACAACCTTTCGCTTTTGCCCACGGAGGACTTTGAATCCATCCCGGGCCAGGGCATCGCCACCACCGTTCAGGGCGAGCGGGTGCTGGCCGGCAACCTGAAAATGATGCGCGAGCATAAAGTGGAGCTGGGCGAATTTGAACAGGCGGCCCAGCGCCTGGCCGACGAGGGCAAGACCCCGCTGTACTTCGTAAAGGGCAAGCGCCTGATGGGCCTTGCGGCCCTGGCCGACGTGGTCAAGCCAGACAGCGCCCAGGCCATTTCCGAGCTTCAGCACATGGGCCTGAACGTGGTCATGCTCACCGGCGACAACCTGAAGACCGCCCAGGCCATCCAAAAACAGGTGGGCGTTCAGCAGGTGGTGGCCGAGGTGCTGCCCGCGGACAAGGAGCGGGTGGTGGCCAAGTTCCAGAGCGAAGGCAAAAAGGTGGCCATGGTGGGCGACGGGGTCAACGACGCCCCGGCGCTGGCCCGAGCGGACGTGGGCATCGCCATCGGCGCGGGCACCGACGTGGCCATCGAATCCGCGGACATCGTGCTGATGAAGAGCAGCCTGATGGACGTGGCGGCCTCCATACAGCTCAGCCGGGCGGTGATCAAGAACATCAAGGAAAACCTGTTCTGGGCCTTCTTTTACAACTCGATCTGCATTCCCATCGCGGCCGGGCTGCTCTCGCCCATCGGCCTCACCATAAACCCCATGTTCGGGGCCGCGGCCATGAGCATAAGCTCGGTGTGCGTGGTGAGCAACGCCCTGAGGCTCAAGCTGTTCAAGCCCAAATTCATGAAGACGCCCGCCGGGGAAAATCCCTCCCCGGATGCGCATAAATCCCTGTCCATTGAGACGATTGAAGAAAAGAGGAGTGACGAAGTCATGAACAAGGTTATGAAGATTGAAGGCATGATGTGCAGCCATTGCACCGGACGGGTGGACAAGGCCTTAAACGCCATCGACGGGGTGAGCGCCAAGGTGAGCCTGGAGGACAAATGCGCCTACCTCACCCTGAGCAAGGAAGTTTCCGACCAAACCCTGACCCAGGCCGTGGTGGACGCGGGCTACGAGGTGGTTTCCATTCAGTAATGCCGGGAGGATTGACCATGCAGGCAAACAAGGCCAAGCTGAATCAGCTCATCAAGACCGCGCGGGGCCAGCTGGACGGCATCTTAAAGATGATCGAGGAGGACGCCTACTGCATCGACGTCTCCAACCAGCTCATGGCCGCGGACGCCATACTGCGCCGGGCCAACCGCGAGGTGCTCTCGGCCCATCTTTCGGGCTGCGTGCGCCAGGCCCTGGAAAGCGGCGAAACCGGCCAGATCGAAAAAAAGCTGGAAGAGCTGGATTCGGTGCTGGAAAAGCTGTCGAAGTAAAACAGAACGCCCGCTCCCGGAGGAAGATCCGGGGGGCGGGGGGAAATCCCTTTTGCAAAGGGGAACGAAATTCCCCTGGCGGGGCGCAAGTTTTATGGAGGGGCCAGGGGGAGGGGAAATCCCTTTTGCAAAGGGAAGCGAAATTTTCCCCCTGGCGGGGAGGGACTATTATGGAGGGGCCAGGGGGAGGTTTCCGTAATACCTCCCCC
>DVJW01000046.1 GCA_018716505.1 Candidatus Faecaligallichristensenella faecipullorum
GGCTGGAAGAGCACCACCAGCACCAGTACGCCCATATTCAAAACCTGAGTGAGCAGCCAATTGATCGCGCTCAACTGTAAAAGCTCGCTCAACCAGGTAATTAATACCACCACGGCCACGCCTTTAATAACCGAATTGGCGCGCGTCTGTTTAAACAGCTTTATGCCCTGATAAATTATGAACGCCACAATGGCGATATCAATAACATCCCGCCAGTCCGGACGGCTGAACAGATTGCTGAATAACACACCAACGCCTTGCCACAATTGAGTCAGCACCACGCCCCACCTCCAAACGCTCGGATGAAGTTACTCTTTTTTATTATAATACAAAATATCGGGAAAGGGAACGTCTTTACTACATCTTTCCCGTATTTTCGCATTTCACCGGCGGGCGTTTTTTACCTTTTTTAGACGCGCGAACGCATCCGGTGGTTGCGCTTTTTCGCCCTTCAAGGCTATTATTCTTCAAAGCGATTCGATCATACCCGGAAAAAGTTTAGCGTTTGACCGCGCAGCAGCCATCTCGCGTCATTTTTCAGAAAATATGGAATTCAGTCCTGTAAAGGAAAAAAGAAGATTACCTGCCTCAACGATATGAAAATGATATGCGCAAAATTCGCTCTTCAGCGGCCCAGACGCAATGGGGACAGGGATCCATTGGTCTCCGCCTCAGCGGCAGCCGAGCTTTCCCGAAAGCGCGACGGGCTAACGCCCCGAACGCGACGAAATGCGCGCCGGAAGGAATCCGAGCTGATATACCCAACCCGTTGGGCAATTTCATCGATGGTTATCCCGAAATCCGCCAGCATTTTTTCAGCATGACGAATGCGCACCTCTTCCAGGTAAACGGAAAAATTCATGCCGCACTGCTTTTTAAACAAACCGGAAAGATAGTTGCCGGTAATGCCGAAATGCATGGCCAGGCTGTTTAACGACAGGTCGTAGCGCCCGTAGTTGGCTTCGATATGCGCACACCTGATCCACCAAATATTGAGAGCGCTGGCGGTTTTGAGTCTGGGCACGCTCGCAATATTCAGAAAACCGCCGGTTCAGCCAGGTAAAAAACGCCTTGCCGTCCATTTGCATCAGCCGGTCCGGAATTTCCGATTGTGCGGACAGATTTGCGCCGCAGGCAACCAGGACACCCATCAACCGGCAATACAGGAACTGCCGGTTAAACCCCTGGATATTGTGTTCCACAAAATTGCGCCGGTAGATGGACCACAGCCGTTCTTCGGCCGCGCCTTTTTCGCCGGTCATCAGATAGTTTTCCAGCTTTTTTTCCTCTTCCGGCAACAGAATACCGTTAAAATCCACACAACCGCCGTTGTCTTCTGCCATGCTCAACCATTCATTATGCTGGGAAATGCGCATGAGCCATTCGGCCGTGGAAAAGGATTGGGCGATTTTTTCCAGCCGGTCGCAGGGAATGCCCACATAAAACGCGGCCTCACAGTCAAAGGTATTGCGCAGCGTCTGATAAGCATGGGTCAGCAGCGCCCGCACATCCATGGGCGCACGGTCATCCTGGGAAAACAAACAGGTGACCACCTGGCCGCTTTCAAAGGTAAGGAAGGTGAGCTGCTTGCCATATTGATCCAGCAATTCCAAGATCATGGTTAGGGAAGCCTCTTGGGATTCCATGCCAAAAAGCTCAATCAGTACCCCTCGGAAACGGCTGCCTTGAATGGTCAGGCCAGAATCCCTCAGCATTTCCTCCAAGCTAAAGGAATCCTGGGCGTCCGCATGCACCAGGCGTTGGACGCAGGCGTTGCGCAGATGCAACCGCTGTTCCTCCAGCCGCCTTTCCAATTGCAACTTTCGATCTTCCATCTGGGAAAACGCTTCGGAAATCATCCACATGCCCCGCGCGCCGGTTTCCGCCTGCGCGGCGCGGCTGGCAATATTCATCAGCGGCAGCACATTGGTCAAAATCAAAATTACAATCAATACAACGCCGATGGACAGCATCCAAAGCAATATGGCCAGCATACCCCGGATGGATTCGTTGGCCTGCTCCACGATGGCGCTTTTGGGCATCAGAATCAACATCTGTACTCCAAATTCGGGCACAGTCTGGGAAGAAAGCACATAGGTTTCGCCCAGCGCGGTCAATTCCTGGGCGGAGTCTGTCTGATGGGGAAATTGCGCTTCCAATTGGCATACCAACGCCTCATTTCCGGCACTGGCCGCAAGGACGTTGCCCTGCATATCCGCCACCAGTGCGCAGCCCGCCTCGCTGTCGGAAAAATGCGTCAGCTGCTGAATCAGTCTTTGGGCATGTAACCGGTAAATCACTTTGCCGGAATATCCGCCGCTGGCGGAATTGCTCATGGGCATGACGTACTGGATCTCCTGGCTGGTCTTCCAATCGGCGTGAATGGATTTTCCCGTTCCATCAAGCACTTCATTGCGCCAATCCGCATAGCCCTGCTGGGTACTAAAGGCAAAATGCTGGTCGTAATACCGGCTTATCCCGGTAAACCCCTGCCCTGGCGCCACAATGAGATCTCCCGCGGGAATATAGATAAAATATCCGGTGATGATATCGTTGGCATCATTCAGCGCGGGCAACGCCCGAATGGTTTCATAAATATCCATGGTGTTTCCCTGTTCACTCCAGGCCGAACGGCTCATAAGCTGCTGCAGCCGGCGCAGGGCATACAGGTTGGCGGTAAAATCCTCGATGGTCTTAAAGGTATTCCGCAAGGTAAACGCCGAGCTTTCAAAGATCAGCCGGTTCCTGGACATCAGATTGTTTACGCTCATATCCAACGCCTGATAATAGGAATAGCCGCACACCGCCGCAAAGATCACGACCAAAATAACATAGCAGGCAATCAGCCGGAAGAACACGCGCCTCATGCCGGTCTTTGCCTTGGTGGATGCAGCCATTTTCTTCTTCACCAACCTTCTTTTTTTCAAGTATAGCATATTCTTCTTCAAAATGTAAATCAATGCATCAGGAAATATGCACCAATATATGTAGAATTGTCGATAAAACGGAAAATTGTCGTGTGGATTTCCTATAGAATTCGCGTCTTTTGTCGGAAAAGCCTAAAACTATCCGGTTGTATTCCACAAAACGCGGCCGTATAATACCCTCAGCAGGCGCGGCGCATGGTTTTCACTCCGCCCGCCAAGGCATCAAAGATTTATGAAACGGAGCGAGGGCCATGAACGCAAGAGAAGTCCATTCCCCTTCCGGTCGCGCCGGACTGTTTAAGCGCGTCTGGAAAAATCGCATGCTGTACCTGATGTTGCTCATTCCCCTGGTGATTCTGATTTTGTTCCGATATGTACCCATGTATGGCGTACAGATTGCCTTTCGCAACTATCAACCTTCCCGCAGCATATGGGAAAGCGAATGGGTTGGGTTGAAATATGTGTTTAACTTCTTTCATAGCTATAATTTTTGGAACATCATCACCAACACCCTGGTGCTGGGCCTGTACGGCATCGCCACCTTCCCCTGTGCGTTGATCTTGGCCATCTGCGTCAATTACCTGCGCAACAAAAAATTCCAAAAATTCGTGCAGACCGTGTCCTATCTCCCCCACTTCATCACCATGGTTGTGATGTGCAGCATCATCTTGCAACTGTTCGACGCCAAAACCGGCCTGTTCAACGCGCTGATGGGACTATTCGGCGTACCGGCGCGCAACTACATGGGCATACCCAGCGCCTTTAAACACATCTATATTTGGACCAGCGTCTGGCAGGATATCGGCTACGCTTCCATTATTTATATCGCCGCTTTGGCCGGCATTTCTCCGGAGCTGCACGAGGCCGCCACCATTGACGGCGCCACGCTGCTCAAACGCATCTGGCATGTGGATCTGCCCGCCCTTTTGCCCACCATCTGCGTGCTTTTGATCATGCGGTGCGGATCGCTCCTGAACGTGGGGTACGAAAAGGTTTTCCTGCTGCAAAATCCCATGAATCAAACCGCCTCGGAAGTGGTCAACACCTATGTCTATAAACAGGGACTCACCAGCGGCCTGCCTCAATATTCCTCGGCCACGGCCATCGGCCTGTTTGTTTCGGTCATCAACATGATTATCCTGATTCTCGTCAACCGGCTTTCGGGCGTGATTTCTGGTAATTCCCTTTGGTAAGGAGGTATGAATATGCTAACCAAAACCAGCACCCGTCATAAAAACCGCATCCGGCCCTGCCTGCAGGACAGAATCGTGCTGCGCCTGGATGAAATATTGATGGCACTGTTCGCGCTAATCATCGCCTATCCCCTCTTGTTTGTGGTATTTTCCTCTTTTGAGGGGCAGGTCAGCACCCTTTCCCTGAATATCCTTCCGAAAAAGTGGTCTTTGGAGGGATACAAGGCGGTTTTCGAGTATCATTGGATCTGGATCGGCTACCGCAATTCGATTTTTTATACCCTCTTTGGAACCCTGACCGGCCTGGCCTTCTGCGTGCTGGCCGCCTATCCCCTCTCCCAACCAAACCTGGACGGTCGAAAGTTCTTTATGGGCCTGTTTGTGTTTACCATGTATTTCAGCGGCGGTTTGATCCCCACCTATCTGACCATGCGCGACTATGGTATGCTGGACAGCGTCTGGGCCCTGCTGTTGCCCGGCGCGGCGAATGTCTATAATATGATTATTATGCGCACCTATTTCAGCACCCAGATTCCCCGGGAACTCAAAGAGGCCTCGGAACTGGACGGCTGCGGGGAAATCCGCTATCTGCTGCAAATTGTGCTGCCGCTCTCTGTGCCAATGCTGATGGTGGTTGGGCTGTACTTTGCCGTGGGCATCTGGAACAGCTATTTCGACGCCATGATCTACATGAGCACGCGCTCCAAGATGCCCCTTTCGATCTTCCTGAGGGATATTCTGATCCTCAACAACAACTCGGATATGGCGGCCATGATGGACCCCGACGCCATCGCCTCCTTCCAGGAGCGCCAAAATGTGATGAAATACGCGCTGATTATGGTTTCCTCGGTGCCCATGTTCCTGCTTTACCCATTCGTTCAGCGCTATTTTATAAAGGGCGTGATGATCGGTTCCGTAAAGGGATGACCATTCGCCTACCGTCTCCCGTTCCTTGCCCGACTGACCTGCCCGACGAACCCACCCGACCGGCCCATCGACCCAAAAAGATTGGAGGATTCCCGTGAAAAAGTTCCTTCTGCTCACCACAATTTTGATGCTCACCTTATCCATGAGCGCTTCCGCGCTCACCGTTTCCGGGCCCAACGAGTTTCCCATTGTGGACGAGCCCTATGAGCTGAGCGTCTGGACCACCTTGGCCGCCAACATTGAGGATTTGGAAACCAACGAAACCACTCAATATTACGAGGACATGACCGGCGTCCACATCAATTGGACGCAAATCCCGCCCAACGATGTCGCCACCAAGCTGAACCTTTCCATCTCCAGCGGTGAATATCCGGATATCTACGCCTGTGATTTCACCACCGACCAAATCACTCAGTACAGCCAGGCCGGTATTTTACAGCCGCTGGACGATTTGATCGACCAGAGCAGCTTCTACATCAAGCAGGTTTTGCAGGAACGCACCGACATCAAGGAAGCCCTCACCACCACGGACGGCAAAATCTATTCTCTATTCAGAACCGACCCGGCCACTTACCTGCTGGTGCAGAGCAAGCTCTATGTGCTTCACGACTGGCTGGAAGCATACTGCGCTCAAACCGGCAAACAGGCGCCCGTAACCACCCAGGAATTCGAGGATATGCTCATCTACTGGCGGGATAATGATATGAACGGCAACGGCGACGCGGCCGACGAGGTGCCCATGATGGGCACGCTGGCCAATGATTTCACCACCTATCTGCTCAACCCGTTCCAGGCCACGCCCACGGACGATTACCTGATGGCGGATGAGGAAGGCAATGTGGAAATGGTGGCCATTACGGACGAATACCGGGAGGGCCTCAAGTGGATCAACCACCTGTATGAGGAAGGCCTGATCGCCGAAGAAACCTTTATTCAGGACAACACCCAGCTTCAAAGCCTGGTCAACAAAAACGACCCGGCTCAGCGCACGGTGGGCGCGTTCGGCGGCTTCTGGGCAGGGGTAACGGTGAGCCCGGCCTCCATGGAAAACGCCTATGAGGTCTACGACGTGCTGCCCCCGCTGGAGGGCCCCACTGGACTGCGGCAGGCCACCACCTCGGGCTATACCCCGCTGTACCTCAAAGGCGCGATCACCTCGGCTTGCCAAAACCCCGAAATCGCGATCAAGTGGTTGGACTACTGGTTCAGCCATGACGGCATGATCCTCATCGACTACGGCTACGAGGGAGTCAACTGGGAATGGGTGGATACCCCGGCCATTGACGGCACCACGCCTTCCCGCAAATTCCTCACCGACCGGAACATCCTGCAAAACACCACCTGGTATGTGGATACCGTGCCCTATTACCGCACCGAGGAATCGCTCTTCGGCCGGGCGCCCACCGACCATGTGCCCTATCTGTACGAGGGGGCGGTGACCTACGAGGACTTTTACACCTACACCAACTTTCCGCAGTTTGCCTGGTGCAGCGACACCGACCTGCTCACCGAGTACAATGAACTCAAGACTTTGATTAACGACTATCTGCTTCAGGCAAAGGTGCAGTTTATCACCGGCGCCATGGATATCGAGGATGATGCCGCCTGGCAGGGATACATCGACCAGCTCAACGCCATGGGACTCGAGCGCTATCTCGAGGTGGTCAAGACCGTGAATTTCGGCCAATAGACGAATAAGGCGGACGCACAGGCCGCCGGAAAGCAGAATTTCCGGCGGCTTGCGCCATGCCGCTCATTAAAGGGATTAGGGGGAATTCATCATGACGGAGACGATCCACATACAGAAGACCGAGCGCTTTGACGTGGTTGTGTGCGGCGGCGGAACCGCTGGATTCTGCGCTGCGGTGGCCGCGGCCCGGGGCGGCGCCAAGACCGCCCTGATCGAAAAATGGGGCATGTTGGGCGGAACCATGACCGTGGGCGGGGTGCCCGCGCCCGCGCTATTTCACGCTCACGGCAAGCAGATCATCGCCGGGATTGGCTGGGAATTGATGACCCGGCTCAGCGAACAGGGGTTTGCCCAGCTGCCGCGCCCTCCCTTTACCGCGAAGCATCCTCAAATGGCAGTGGAAATCAACGCCTTTCAGGCGGCGGTGCTGATGGACGATATGGCGCTGTCCGCCGGGGTGCAACTGCATTTTCATCAGCCGGTGGCCTATGTGCGCTCGGAAAGCGGACATGTGGACTCCATTTTGATTTGTGGGACCAACGGCCTTTCGCGGGTGGAGGGGAAGGTTTTTATTGACTGCACCGGCGACGGCGACGTGGCCGCCATGGCGGGCGCGGCGTATGAACTATCCGAAGAGCTTCAACCGGCCAGCCTGAACAGCGTTTTGGTAAACGCCCAGGCACGGCCTCAAAATATGCAGGCCATTGTGGAGGATTACCGGCGGAGAGTCGCCTCGGGCGAACTCAGTCCGCACGATATATGGGGCGGAGATCCGTCCGCCGTCATTCAGGGGCATGGCCGGGGCCGGGGCGCAGATTTTCGCGAGAACTATTCCATCAACGTGTTCAGCAACCTGAACCATGTCTACCCCTTCAACGGCGCGGATGACCTCAGCCGTACCCAGGGCGAAATTGAGGGCAGGAAATCCATAGCGCGGATCGTTCGCTGGCTGAACGAAGCCGTGCCCGGCTATGAGCACGCCTATGTGGCGGCCTGCAGCCCCCAGGTCACGGCCCGGGAATCCCGCCGCATCCTGGGCAACGCCTATATGACCGGCGAGGATTATGTAAACGGCGTGTGCCCGCCGGATTCCGTCTGCTACTCCTTTTATCCCATTGACGTGCACCAGGGCGACGAAAACGCGCCGCTGGACAATGTGTTTTTGGAGCAAGGGCGGGTGCCCGGCATCCCCTATGGCGCGCTGGTGGCCCGGGGATTCGACAACCTGATGATGGCCGGACGGATTGCCTCCGGCGACCGGCGCGCCCAGTCGGCTTACCGGGTACAGGCCTCCTGCATGGCCATGGGCGAAGCCGCCGGAACCGCCGCGGCCATGGCGTGCGCCGGGCAAATTGGGGTGGATGCCCTGGATCCCGCCCTTTTGCGGGCGCGGCTAAACGCCAACGGCATGATCGTGCCCGGCCTCTCGCATTGAATCCATTTTCTCAACCAAAAGCGCCCCGGCTGTCCATGGGACAGCCGGGGCGCAAACGTTTAAACCAACCCCAAACCGCCGCCGGACGGGTTCGCCCATGCGGCGGTTTGAGGTTCTTTCTTATTCAGATACTTCAGCCTGTTTCGGCTCATGGGCGGTTCGTTCCCCGCATCCTCAGGGCGTGGAAATCCTCCCGCAGGATGGCGTACAGCTCCACATCCACATAGCGCCCTTTGTTGTACAACCGGCCGCGCAGGGTTCCCTCGTGGCGCATGCCGCACTTGCGCATCACCTTGCCCGAGGCCGGATTGCTGACCTCATGTTGGGCCTCCACCCGGTGCAGGTGCAATGTATCAAAGGCGTACTCCAATACCGCGCCCAGCGCCTCGGTCATCAGCCCTTGATTCCAATAGGCCCGGGAGAGCGAATAGCCCACCTCGGCCGAGGAATGCTCCTTTTGCCACCACATGAAGCCGATGGTTCCGATGAGCTTGCCGCTGGCACGATGTTCTATGCCCCAGCTGCAAGGCTCGCCCAGCCGCGCGCGGCGCAGGCTGTAACGAATGTATGTTCTGGATTCCGAAGGCGAAACATGCGCGTCCCAGAGCACATGGCGCGCCACCTCCGGATCCCGGCTGTATTCATACATATCGGTTGCGTCCCGCATGTTCAGTTTGCGGAGCAGCAGCCTGGGTGTGGTTATCTCAGGCAAATGCGAGAAAAAATATTCCGGTTCCAACATGAACCCCCCACCATTCGGCCCGCGCCGAACGTTCCTTCCTTGTCACCCGATTACAGCTCAACCTCTTTGCCCAGGCGCGCCGAGGTATAGATGCCTTCCAGCATCTTTTGAACCGTCAGGCCATCCTCCAAGGGCGAGCGCGGCGCTTTTCCGGTGCGCACACAATCGATAAAATGGTCGATCTCCACCGCGAAGGGATTGACATCCTGAACGGTCAGCTTATTATCGGTCAGATAGCCCATATCCTCGCCGTACACGGTGAGCGGATCGAGCTCAGCCCCGGCCAAAGTGCCGCAGATCTGGGTATAATCCTGGGGCTTGCAGTTCAGCGCCCAGCTCACCTCAAACAGCATGCAGGCCCCATTTTCAAAATGGATCACGCCCGCCGCCGAATCCTCGGTATCAAAGGCGGTCACATCGCTGTCCAACGCCACCCAACGGGAAACGCCCTTGGTCTGATAGTTGCCGATCCTGCTGGAGGTCATGGCGCTCACCCTGGTGGGGCGCGGACGGCCCATCAGGTACCAGGTCCGGTCGATGCAATGCACGCCGATATCGATCACCGGACCGCCGCCCGATTTGGCGGTATCGGTAAACCAGCCCAGCGGGGTTCCCCGGCGGCGCACCATGGCGGTCTTGGCATAATAGATTTCGCCCAGTTTTCCGCTGTCCACCATATCCTTGAGCAAAGTCACGTCGCTGCGGTAGCGGTTGGGCACGGCCATCATGAACAGCACGCCCGCCTTTTCCACCTCTTCCTTCATGCGCAGCGCATGCTCCACATTCAGGGCCATGGGCTTTTCGCACAGGATGTGCTTGCCCGCCCGGGCCGCCGCAATGGCCACCTCGGAATGGGAGCGGTTCCAGACGCAAATATCCACCGCGTCCACCTGTTCCGCGGCCAGCAAATCCTCCACACAGCTATACGCCTTGGAAATTCCGAACTTCCCGGCGGCCTGTTGGGCGCGCTCCAGGTTCCAGTCCGCGATGGCCACCACCTGCACGTCGTCGCGCTCCTTATAGACCGGCAAATGGGCGTTCTGAGCAATATTGCCCGCGCCAATGATGCCAATGCGCAGCTTCTCCATATCCGAACCCTCCCAATTTTCTTCCTCTGTTCCGTATCGATCTGCGGCCCTTTGCCGCATCGCCCTTATTATACCATAGCGTTCAGGCATTCGACGATAGTTTCCGGCCCGATTTCCAAAGAAATTTTCTCATCCGGCAGCAGCGCGCCCCAATAGAGCGGCTTCATGCCCCGGGAAACCGCAACCCCAATGGCCATGACCGGACTGTCGTTCACCAGCGCCCCCTGCTCCCGCTTTATAAGCGCCCGCTTGGGGGTGAGCAATGGAGATTGGCCCTCCCCGTTAAATACCACCAGAAACTGATCGTTTTTACAAAGCGTCTGGCCCTGAGCAGAAACCACCTCCAGGCGCAGCGTCAAAATCTGGGCCTCATTGGGCAAATTCAGGGCCAGTTCTCCACACTTGACCGCCCGGTCGGCCACCACCGGATAGCTGCTGCCCGCGATCAACGATCCTTCCATATTATAGACCGCCGCGTGCAAAGTCACCGGTTCGCCCAGGCCGGTTTCGGCCATCAAATACAGGGGCAGACAGGCCGTTTGGCCCGGAACCAGCGTTTCGGGCAGCTCCGCCCATGCGCCCGTGGGCGCCCACGCCCTTTTAAGAGCCGCGCAGGCCGGACGAAGTTGACCATCATACTCCACCAGGCTGTCGTCCACCCAATAGGCAAAGGACTGCCAAAAATTTTGAATCATCAGGGGCGTATCCAGGCGCCGTGCCTGCATGGCCCGGGAAAACAGTTCGTCCGCCTGCAAAAACCGGCTCACCCGCGCGGTGCGTCCCAGCTCCGAACATCTCTGGGCCAATTCCGCGATCTCCTCCACCGCGCCGCCCCGCAGCCGCCATACAGGCCCGTCCATGGGCCAAACTCTTTCCCCGCCGGCCAGGCGCTCGATCTTTTGCGCCTCCATGGCCGCGGGCCGCACCGGGCAAAACGCCGTCCCGGCTTCGGCCTTCATCAGACCAGCCTCCAGGCGAGCCTCTTCGAACCCATGAGCAACCCGCTCCGGATCGCAGCACACCGCCTGCGCGCCCAGATCATGAAGCGCCTCGGTGATCTCCTCGACCCGCCGCTGGTCCGCGATTCGCCCCACTTGGACGCCCCGCTTCCATTGCGCCCCGGTTTCCAGGGCCACCTGGCGCCGGATCAATTCGCAGCCCACCCCACTGCGCTCAATGGACAGGCGCACATCATAAAACGCCGGGCGCGCGCCGCCCATCTCAAAGGCGCTGGCCTGCTCCAAGCGAATTTGGTGGCTGACCCGGCTTTGGGCCGCGGGCAGTTTTTCATAAAACTCAAAGTTTCCCGCCGGTTCATCCTCCAGCATCAGGCCATAGCGAAACACATACCGTCCGGCCGCATGCGCGGTGATTTCCATTTCGCAATCAATAATCCCCGCGCCGTCCTGAATGCTGCCCTTCATTTGAGCCCGGTGCAGGGTCACATAATTGGTACACCTGAGTTCCACCCGATCGCCCAGCCCGCGCTCCATGACCAGTCCATCCAGCAATTCGGGCAGGAACACCACCTCCAGCAGGTTTTCCTCCTCCCGGTTGACCCAAGCGGTCACATCCACCCGCGGGCTCCCACCCTCGAACTCCAAAATCGGATGGCCATTGAGGATCAACCGGCCCTTGCCCCGCGTTCGGTACAGCACGATTTCGGCGCGCTCATCCTCCTCCTCGGGCATCTCAAAGCGGATCCTGTACCGCCAGGTCTGTCCCTGGGTCCATTGAGCCGCGCGGCAGTTCATGCCCTGAAAAATATCCTCCACTTCGCCCTGCATGGCCAGCGCGCTCATGATATCCATGGGCCGCTCCAATTCAAAGGGGCGTATGACGCCGTCGTCCAGCGTCCATCCTTCGCACAAATTCCGCGTAATCGCCAAAGGTTTTCCCTCCACCTGTCGCTAAATCCCAAGAACCCGCGCCGCCATCAGCAGGGCGGCCACCGTCTTTCCGTCCTGAATTTCGCCCTTCATCACCTTTTCCACCGCCTCGGCCAGGGGCAGACGGCACAGGTATAAAAATTCATCGTCATCCGGGCGGCTCTCCCCCTGGCTCAGGCCGCGCGCCAGATAGATCGATATTTTTTCATCGCAAAAGCCCGGGGTGCTGATGAAATCCGTCAAATGTTGCCACTCCGAGGCCATAAGTCCGGTCTCCTCCTTGAGCTCACGCCGGGCGGCCTCCAACCGGTCCTCCCCCGCAAAGTCCAGCTTGCCCGCCGGAACTTCCAGCATAACCCTGCCGATGGCGGCCCGGTATTGATAGACCAGCGTCACATTCAGATTTTCATCCACCGGGACAATGGCTGAAGCCCCGATATGGCGCGCCACCTCCCGCAGGGCCATGCGCCCATCCGGCATCTTGACCTGCCAATGATCCACATGAATAATCTTCCCGTCAAATACCCGCTTTTGTTCCACCACGGTTTCCTTTAGCTCATCGTGGGCCATCTGCCGTCACGCTCCTTGCGCATCCATTTCCTTTATTTATTCACCAATTCGCCCCGAACGACCCGCACTCCTGCCTTGCCCCTTATTTCTTTACCATTTTCCCACAAAAAAGGCGCCGCTTAAGGAAGAAACCCTAGGCGGCGCCGTGCATGTTGGATCAGTAAACATAGGTATTGACGATTTTGCCCATGGCCCGCATTTCCTGGGTCAGCTCCTCAATCAGCCGCATTTTGATGCTCAAATCCATGGGTAAATTGGGATTTTGGTGGGCCGGGTTGATGGCCTTTCCGATAAACAGGTTCAGATGGGTGCACTTTTCCAGCAGAATCCGGGCCAGCTCGGCCGCGCCGTTGTTGGCGTCCAGCCTGCGGAAATAATCGTCGCAATCCTCAGGGTTCAGCGAGCGGTACTGGCGCAGAATCTCCAACGTGCGGTTGATGGTCAACACGCCTTCGGTCACCAGATCCACCCCGCGCATGGTGGCGGTGGGGGGAATATCCGGATCATCCGCATACAGCGAGGCGTTGATGGGCACGCCCAGCACCCGGGAAACGATATTGGCGCTGGTGCCGCCGGCCACAATTTTCAGGCCTTCCTGGCTGTACCAATCATGCACCAGCCGCTCATCGTTGGCCTTGTCCTTGGGCGGACCGGAAAAGAAGTTGACCTGGCGCTTGGGCACCACCTGGGCCACCAGGACGGTGGAATCATCCCCGGGCTTGCCCTGATACAAATTCGAAATCATCTGGGCAATGGAGGTCAGCATGCGGGGCACCGACTGTTTTTTGCGCGCGGCGTCCCGGAAAAAGGCGGCCACGTTCTCCCATTGCCAGCCCAAATTCAGCACCGCACCCACCCCGGCATAGGGCACGCCATCGGAAAACAGCGCAAACACGTCGCCCAGCTTGACCTCAAATCGGGATTCCCGGATATTCTTGCCGGCCACCTCGCGCTCGGTGTGATCCAGCTGCATGATCTTTCCATCCCGGATCATGACGCACTCGGGGCCATCGAATTCCACCAGATAGGCCCGGCCATCGTCGAAAACCTGCAAAATGCTGAAGGTGGAGTAGGCCACCTGCCGCACCTTGCAGATGGGCAAGGTGGCGGCGATGGTCTCCACCACCTCTTCGATGGTGGAGCCCTCCTTCATCATGGTGATGATGATCTTGCTGGTCAAGGTGGCCAGTATATTGGCCTTGACCCCGCTGCCCAAACCATCGGAGAGCACGAAAATCGAGGATTCGTCGGTGCGGACAATTTCAACCTTATCGCCGCACAATTCCTCGCCCACATGATTCAGGCTGATGTAATCCGCGTCGATATAGAATGTCACTTTTTCCCCTCCCCGTCGTTGATAATCATATTTTTCAGCCGGGTAAGGGTGCTCTTGGTTTCCGCGGTGGTCTCGCCCAACAGACTGGCGATCTCCTGGGCCGCCACCATCTGTTTGCTGATCACCTTTTGGGCCATTTCCACGGTATCCAGCTTGAGTTTGTACTCCCTGCTCTCCCGCTCCTCTTCGGCGGTGATATCCCGGAGGATGGCCATGACCGCGCGCTGGCTGGGGATATACACCAAGGTCATGCTGGCGGTCATGTTATAGGCCGGATAGCTGACCTTCTTGTCGCGAATGGTCTCGTAATTGTTCAGCACGGTCTGGAAATCGTCGGCCTCAATGAGTTCAAAGATGTAATGGTTGAGGGCCTCGATCCGGCTCATGCCAAACACCTGGCTGGCGGCCTTGTTCATCTCCTTGATCTTGAGCTCTTCATCCACCAGGAGGATCAGGTTGGGGGTGTTTTCCATCACCACATTGGAGAAGGACTGGGCCGACTGGAACATATAGGGCATGCACATGGAGGGATCGGCCTTGCCCTGATACACCGCGATGGCCTTGGCCCGGCAGGAGGGATAGCCGCAGGATCCGCAGTTGAGCTCGTCCATCTTGCACTCCTTGCCCATGCTCCTGAGGATCGAGCGAATGGTCTCGGCGTCGGGTATGGCGTCCTTCTTGGCGCGGTTGACAAACTGTTTGAACATGGGCACCTTGTCGGAAATCTCCGGTACCTTGACCTGGGCGCCATCGGCCAGCGCCTGAACCGCCAGCTGGCCTTTGAACCGCTCGTGTTTGACATTGCCGGTCATGGGGCCGCCCATGCAGGCGCCTTCGCACATATTCATCTCGATAAAGCAGTCGTGCAGCTGGCCCGCCTCCAGGGCCTGCAGCAGTTCCTCGCAGGATTGGGCGCCCTCCACATGCAGCATATGATACTTGGGATTGATGCCCCGAAGCCTTACGTTTTCGAGGATGCCCGCGGCCGTGGGATACATGCGCGCCATGCCGGGCTGAACGCCGTCAAAGGGCGACTCTTCCAGGTGATCCACATCGATTTTGGCCTCTTTCAGCCATCCGATGATATCCGCAAAGGTCAATACCGCGTTTACGGCGTCCAGATGGCGCACATCCTCGGCCTCTTCCATCTTGGCGATGCACGGTCCGATGAACACCACCTTTACCTCGGGCCCCAGCTCCTTTTTGATGGCGCGCGCATGGGCCACCATAGGCGAAATCACCGGGGCCATGGCGTCCACCAGGGTGGGATGATATTTTTCAATCAAATCATTGACCGAGGGGCAGCAGGTGGTGATGATATTATCCATCTTTCCATCCGCTGCCAACTCCACATAGGCGTCGCTCACCCGAGCCGCGCCGTCCGCGGTCTCCCGCGCCTGATAAAAGCCCAGCGCCCGAAGCGCGGTGGGCAACTTCATGGGCTGATGGGAAAACAGGCTGCCCGGGAAGGAAGGCGCCACCGAGGCCACGACTTTTTGGCCCTCCCGAATCATGCGGCGGACTTTATCCAGCTGATTGGCCACGGTCTTGGCCTGCTGGGGACAGTTCAGCACGCATGCGCCGCAGAAGATACACTCCTGGGGCAAAACCTCGGCCTGGTTGTCCTCGAATTTAATGGCCTTCACCGGACAGACGCGCACGCATTTATAGCAGTTTTTACAGTTCGCTTTGGTGGAAAGAATTACGCTCATTGCTCAATTCTCCTTAGCACTTCGTTGTTGAAAAAGTCTTCAGCCGTCTCCGGGGTGAGCGAAAAAAATTCGCCGTCCAAGGTTACGCACACACCCTCGGTGCAGCGGCCCATGCAGAACGATCCGGCCATGGTCACCTGATCCTGAAGGTTGTTATCGGTAATCAGCTGATCCAGGGTATTAATAATCTTTCGGGACCCCTTCAAATGGCAGGAGCTTCCGATACAAATGGTAATATTCATGTTCCTTTCCCTCTTTATCCTCTTTTTCGCCAGTTTTCCCCGGCGTTACTGCTATACATGTTAATTTTCACACATTGACGGAGCTCTGTCAATAGAAATTTAAGCCTGGATGAAAAATTGGCGATTTTTCAAAAAAGAATATGCAAAGGCCCGCCTCGAATCCATATTTTCGAGACGGGCCGATTTTTTCTGTTGTCATAGAACCTTGCGCAAAAAATCCTGGGTGCGCGGATTTTTGGGATTTCCGAAAATCTCGCCGGGCGTGCCCTGCTCCATGATAATCCCCTCGTCCATGAACAACACCCGATCCCCGACTTCCCTGGCAAAGCCCATTTCATGGGTCACCACCACCATGGTCATGCCCTCGGCCGCCAACTGTTTCATGACCTCCAGCACCTCGCCCACCATTTCCGGATCCAGAGCCGAGGTGGGTTCGTCGAACAGCATCACATCCGGATCCATGGCCAGGGCCCGCACAATGGCAATGCGCTGCTTTTGGCCACCGGACAGCTGGGCCGGATAGCTCCTGGCCTTTTCCTCAAGCCCCACTCGCTTGAGCAAAGTCATGGCTTTATCCTGGGCCTGGCTTTTGGTCAGGAGCTTTAGGTGAACCGGGGCCAACATGATGTTTTCCAGCACCGTCTTATGGGGAAACAAATTGAACTGTTGAAACACCATGCCCATCTTGCGCCGTACATGATTGATGTTGCATTTGGGCGAGGTAATATCAATGCCCTCAAACTCGATGGTTCCGCTGGTGGGCTCCTCCAATCGGTTCAGGCACCTTAAAAAGGTGGATTTACCGCTGCCCGAGGGACCAATGACGACCAGCTTTTCACCTTTTTCAATGGTCTGATCAATGCCTTTAAGCACTTTGACCGCTCCAAAGTCTTTGGTCAATCCTTTAACGTTGATCACTCAGGCGAATCCTCCTTTCAATCAGTGCGAACAACTTGCTGAGCGCGGTTACCATAAGCAGATACACCAAGGCCACCGCAATGAGTGGGAAAAAGGCTGAAAAGGTACGGCTGCGGATGAAGTCTCCGGCTTTGGTCAAATCCATCATGCCCACATAGCCCACGATGGCCGTCTCTTTCAACAACGCAATAAACTCGTTCAGCAGCGAGGGCAACGCAACCTTCAATGCCTGGGGCAGCACAATCAGCAGCATGGTGGACGCGCTGCTCAGGCCCAGCGAGCGCCCGGCCTCCGTTTGACCTTTATCCACGGCCAAAATACCGCCGCGAACCATTTCTGAAACATAGGCCGCGCTGTTCAGGCCAAAGGTTGCAATACCGATGGGCAAAGGATTTGAAACATTCACCATAATGATAAAGTACATGATCAAAAGCTGAACCACCACCGGGGTTCCCCGGATGATGTCCACATACCAGGTGGCGATGGTTCGCAGAAAATACCATCTGCCAATGTGCGCATTGGAAAGCCGCATCAGCGCGATAATCGAACCCAGCAAAACGCCGATTACCGCCGCCGCAACCGAAATCTGTAGCGTGACCTTGAGTCCGTCCAGCATCATCAGATACCGGTCGCCCTGGATCAGGTTGAAGTCAATCTGCTCCCAAACGGACTGGGCCCATGCCTGTATGGCCTCCACGTTGTCTCCCCCTTTATCGATTTAGCGGCAGGCCGGTCTCCCGGACGCCTGCATGAATCCTCACAATAAGCCGCCGCCCGTCTTGGCGAACGAGCGGCGGCTGAACGAATCAACCAGTCGAATTAGGCAGCGGGCTCTTCAGTGGCCTCGGCGGTCGCCTCGGCAGCCGGCTCCTCGGTGGCCTCGGCAGCCTGTTCTTCGGAGGCTTCGGCAGTCGCCTCAGCGGCCGGTTCCTCGGTGGTCTCAGCGGTAGCCTCAGCGTCCGCTTCCTCGCCATCCACAGTGGTCATATCCGCGTACTTGTCCAGAATAGCATCCAACGTACCGTCGGTCTTAATACGCTCCAAGGTGTCATTGATGGCGGCCAACAGCGCCGGGTCATCCGACTTTACCGCGATGGCATACTCTTCCTGGGTCAGATCCTCATCCAGCTCCAGGATTTCCACGCCTTCCACATTGGCCACAAAGCTCCTGGCAGGCAGCAAGTCGATAATCACGCAGTCCAGGCGGCCAGCAGCCAGATCCATCACCGCATCCAGTCCCTTGTTGTAGCGGGTTACCGTCACATCTTCCAGATCATCGGTATACAGATCACCGGTGGTGCCCAACTGCACGCCGATCTTCTTGCCCGCCAAATCCTCCACCGAAGCCACGGTGGAATTCTCGCTGGGCACAATGATCACCTGGGTGGCGTTGAAGTAGGGATCCGAGAAGGTGGTGGTCTGCTTCCGCTCCTCGGTCACAGTCATGCCGGCGATGGCAATGTCAATCTTGCCGCTGGCCAACGCAGGCAAAAGCGAATCAAAATTCATGTTGCTGATTTCCAGCTCCACGCCCAGATCCTTAGCGATCTCAGCCGCGATTTCCGCGTCAATGCCCTGCACCGTGCCGTCGTCGCCCACGAACTCAAAGGGCGCGAACTCGGCATTGGTGCCCATGATCAGCGTGTCGGTAATGGTCAGCTCGCCAACCGGCTCAGTGGCTTCCTCGGTAGCCTCGGCGGTGGCCTCGGGCTCCTCGGTGGCTTCCTCAGTAGCCTCAGCGGTGGCCTCGGGCTCCTCAGTCGCTTCCTCGGTAGCCTCGGCGGTGGCCTCAGGCTCCTCAGTGGCTTCCTCGGTAGCCTCGGCGGTGGCCTCTTCCTCAGGCTCCTCGGTGGCTTCCTCGGTAGCCTCGGCAGTGGCCTCTTCCTCGGGCTCCTCGGTGGCTTCCTCAGTAGCCTCGGCAGTAGCCTCTTCCTCGGGCTCCTCGGTGGCTTCGTCAGTGGCCGCTACCTTGGCCGCGGCAGAAGCAGCTTCCTCAGTAGCCTCGGCGGTGGCCTCTTCTTCAGGCTCCTCCGTCGCTTCCTCAGTGGGCTCGGCGGTGGCTTCCTCTTCAGGCTCCTCCGTCGCTTCCTCAGTGGGCTCGGCGGTGGCTTCCTCCTCAGGCTCCTCCGTCGCTTCCTCAGTGGGCTCGGCGGTGGCTTCCTCAGTGGCCTCCGGGGTCGGGGTGGCTGCGGGCTGCTCGCCGCCCGAGCAGGACGCCAGCATAACCGCCACCATCGTCAGCACGATCAACAGTGAAATCGATTTCTTCAGCAATTTCATCCGAAATTCCTCCTCGATGCGTCCGATTCTTCTCTGAACGCTTTGACTCCTTCATTATACGCCCAAGTCAATAATTATTCAAGCATTATGCAACATTTAACCGGATTCCCGAATAAATTTTCTTTATTCTGCCATCATCAAACCCGGATAAAAGCCGGCGGACCGCATAAGCATACCGGCTTTACGCCTGGGCTATGAAACGCCTTAAATTGGCCAAGCCCTTGCTCAGGCCTTCAATGCAATCCTCCAGGCCTTCGAATTCCAAACTGATAAAGCCATCATATCCGGCATCCTTGAGCAGCTTCACACACTCGGCCACCGGAACCTGGCCTTCGCCCACGATGGCGCCGCAAAGGGGCTTGCCTCCACGGCTCTTGAACCAACCCTCGGGGGCTTCCTCACCCACGTTTTTCACATGGAAATCTTTGGCATGGGCATGCACCGCATAGGGCGCGCCCACCTTGACCGCCGAGGCCGGATCCTCATCCGCGCACAGGAAATTGCCGATATCCACCAGCCAACCGTAATTCTTGTGCCCCACCGTATCCATAATGGCTTTGACCCGATGGCTGTCCTGGGCAAAGAAGCCATGGTTTTCGGACATGGTATGCACACCCAGCCCCGCGGCATACTCGGTCACCCTGCGGCACCCATCGGCAATTCGTTCCAGCGCATCCTCAAAGCGGGCAATGGGCTGGCCCTGCTGATCCATTCCGCCGCTGGTGTCGTGGCGCATTTTATCCGTGCCCAACAGCACGGCAATCTCAACCTCGCCCTTGAGCCGTTCAACCTCGGCATCCACGTCCTTCGCGGTAAAGTCCGCGCCCACCAGATAGGCCACAATGGGCATATCCAGTTCCTTGGACTGGCGGTTCAATTCCTTGGCCAAAGCGCGCATCTCCTCGTCGCTCTGATTGCCACGCACGATTTCCACCCCGTCAAAGCCCAACTCCTTGGCCTTGGGGAGCACGTCCAACATGGTCATGCGCCCGTCCCGCATGGCCTGGGAAAAACTGTAAGAACTCGCAGCAACTTTCATGGTAAAACCCCTCCTTATTCCCCCGCCACCGTTTGCCGGTCACGGGTATGCAAGCCGGTATATGGATCCGGCATTGAGGGCGGCCTAAAGCGCGCTCTCCTACTTATGGGGTATTGTATCATCTTTTGCGCGCCATGACAACCATATTCACCGAATCCCAAAAAGCCTTTTTCCGTTCTCCATGGCGGCCTCATACACCGTTTCCGGGGCGATTCCCCGAAGTTCCGCGATCCGGTCGGCGGTATAGCGCACAAAGGCCGGTTCGTTGCGCCTGCCCCGCATGGGCACCGGCGCCATATAGGGGCAATCCGTCTCCACCAGCAGCCGCTCCAAGGGCATATTTCGGGCCACCTCCCACACCTTGGGCGCGTTTTTAAAGGTCACGGCCCCGGAAAAGGAGATATAGAGGCCCATTTCCAGATATTTTTTCGCGCTCTCCCAACTTCCGGTATAACAATGCATAACGCCAGAGGGCATGCGCCCGCGCCGGACGCGTTCGATCATCATGCCGGTGGCGTCGCCATGGGCCTCCCGAATGTGCAGAATAACCGGTTTTTTCATCTCATAAGCCAATTCCATCTGGGCGTCAAAAGCCGCGCGCTGGATGGGCCGGGGCTCGGTATCATAATGATAATCCAATCCAATCTCCCCCAAAGCCACCAGCTTGGGCATTTGAAGATATTCCCTCAGGCGCGAGGCCCGCTCCGGGGTATAGGCCGCGGCGTCGTGGGGATGAATGCCCACGGCCCAATATATCCAATCGTTTTGCATGGCCAGATCGTAGCTGGTTTGCGGAAACTTTTTCCCATCCGCCACCAGCAGGCACCGGGTTATCCCGTTTTTCCGCATGCGGTGGATGACCTCCTGCCGGTCGGGATCAAATTTCTCGTCTTCCAAATGCGCATGGGTATCAAAAATCATGGCATCCTCCTGTGTGTATCGCGTTTTCTTCTTAATATATAGCCGAAGCGAAACCCCCCCGGACGGAGGTTTCGCTTCCAATCATCAAAAGGCTGTATTTTTGATGAAAACGGCCAGCCGCTCAAAATCCTTACAACCTTGTCCGGCTTGATGGAACTCCCTTTGATTAACCAATTTCAGCCCCCGAACCGATGCCTTCTTCCACGGTCAAGAGCTTCAAGTTGCCCTTGTCGTCCGAGGCGCACAGCAGCATGCCTTCGGACAGTATGCCGCGCATCTTGCGGGGCTTCAAATTGGCCACCAGAATTACGGTCTTGCCCACCATTTCCTCGGGGGTATAATAGTTGGCGATGCCGCTGACCACGGTGCGGGTGGTTCCGCCCACATCCAGGGTTTCTTTCAGCAGCTTATCCGATTTGGGCACCCGCTCGCAGGCCACCACTTTGGCGGTGAGCAGCTGCACCTTATCGAAATCCTCAATGCCGATCAGGCTCACGCCCGCCTTTTCCTCTTCATCCTCCGGCGCCTTTGCGGGCTCGGCTTTTTTGGGCGCGGGTTCAGCCTTGGGCTCGGAACCAGCGGGCTTCTCCTCCTCGGCCAGGGCGGCCAGCTCCTTGCTCACGTCAATGCGCGGGAACAGGGCCTGGCCCTTCTGCACTTTGGTGCCGGCCTTCAGCGCCCCAAAATGTTGAACGCTGTCCCAGGTCTTGAGCGCAGCATCGGTCACGCCAATCTGCTCAAAGATGCGCTCCGGCGTCTTGGGCATAAAGGGCGCGATCAGCACGGCCACCGCGCGCACGCACTCGGCCAGATAATACATAACCGTCTTGAGCCTGGGCTTGCCCTCCTCGCTCCGGCCCAGGATCCAGGGCTGGGTCTGATCGATATAGCGGTTGCAATCGCCCACCAGCTTCCAGATCTCGGAAAGCGCCAGCGAGAACTGCAGTCCGTCCATATTCTTTTCCACCAGCGCAGGCAGGGCCTCAAACCGGTTGCGCAGCGCGTCCTCCAGCTCGGTGATCTGATCGGGCTCAGGCACTTCGCCGCCAAAATACTTTTCAATCATGGCCACGGTGCGGCTCACCAGATTGCCCAGATCGTTGGCCAAATCCGCATTCATGCGGGTGAGCATGGCCTCATTGGTATAGTTGCCGTCCGCGCCGAAGGGCATCTCGCGCATCAAATAGTACCTGAGCGCATCGCATCCATAGCGGGCCACGATGGGCTGGGGATAGACGATATTGCCCTTGGACTTGCTCATCTTGTCATTGCCGAACAAAAGCCAGCCATGGCCGAACACCTGCTTGGGCAGCGGCAGGCCCAGGGCATGCAGCATGATGGGCCAATAGATGGTATGGAAGCGCACGATCTCCTTGCCCACCAGGTGCACATCCGCCGGCCAGTACTTCTTAAACAGCTCGTCATGATCCGTTCCATAGCCCAGGGCGGTGATGTAGTTGGACAGCGCGTCGATCCACACATAGACCACATGCTTGGGGTCAAAGGTCACCGGCACGCCCCACTTAAACGAGGTGCGCGAGACGCACAGATCCTGAAGCCCGGGGCGCAGGAAGTTATTGAGCATCTCGTTGGCCCGGGCCGGAGGCTGGATGAAATCGGGATGGGTCTCGATGTAATCGATCAGCCAATCCTGATATTTGCTCATGCGGAAGAAGTAGCTCTCCTCCCGGGTGGGCTCCACCGGACGGCCGCAGTCCGGGCAGCATCCGTCCTTGAGTTGGCTGGGCGTCCAGAAGGATTCGCAGGGCGTGCAATACAGGCCTTCATACTCGCTCTTATAGATATCGCCCTGGTCATAAAACTGCTTGAAGATCTTTTGGACGATCTTCTCATGGCGCTCATCCGTGGTGCGGATAAAATCGTCGTACTCGATATCCATCAGCTTCCACAGCTCTTTGGTGCGCGCCACAATCTCATCCACAAACTGCTTGGGCGTGACCCCGGCCTCGGCGGCCTTGCGCTCGATCTTCTGGCCATGCTCATCGGTGCCGGTGAGAAAATAGGTATCGTATCCGGTGAGCTTTTTGAAGCGCGCCATGGTGTCCGCGGCCACGGTGCAATAGGTGTGGCCAATGTGCATGTTCCCGCTGGGATAGTAGATGGGCGTGGTAATATAAAACTTCTTGCGCTCCTCCATAAATGATTCCTCCCCCTGTTAAAGTGTTTGACAAAGAAAAATCGCTCCCGGGCGGCGCAATAAAACAAAAACCGCCCCTCACAAAACTGCGAGGGGCGGATAAAACCGCGGTACCACCCTGCTTCTTCCGGACAAAAAATCCGAAACTCAGGCCGACTTTCATCGGCTGCGCCGGTAACGGGGCCATCCGTCCGGAGCTAACGCGCGCTCACCCCGGAAACTCAGGAGCCATGTTCACCTTATGAATCACTGCCGGTTTTCACCTAACCCGGCTCTCTTTGAGCGTTCAATCCGGCTACTCTTTCCTTCATCGCTATGTATTGGTATTGTAGTCCCATTCTCCCCCATCTGTCAAGAAAAATTCTCGCAAAGCTATATCTGTCTCAACAAAAAGAAAACAAGAATTCATTATTCAAGGATGGCGAAGATCCGCTATTTATTAAATCTATATCCCCCACATTTTTTACCTTCATTATTTTTATAATATCATATCATTTTATAGAATAAACATGCATCAACACACCATACTTATCTGCATATTTCATCAGGGATTGCCGATACTTCATGTCCTGTGTTATACTGTTACTCATGAAGGGTGTGGCTCCTTTCGTTGGCGTTCGGTGTGGTAGCTTAACTATAACAGAAGTAGCCATATCCTTCTACTCTTTTTCCCTCTTTGTCCAACATGTATTGTAGTCCTGCAACTCCCATAGTTCGCAAACCGCTTATTTCTTGCAAAATCAAGCCTCAACCGCTATAATAATGAAGATGATTATGCCTTTGCGCCTTCCTGAAAATTTGGAATGGCGCATGAAATAAAGGAGAGAATACTATGAGCCGATTGGGGGATACCATTCGCGGCGCGCGGCTGAAAAAGGCCATGACGCCCAAGGCGCTGGCCAAGAAATGCGGCGTCTCCGAATCCTTTATCGTGGAGGTGGAAAGCGGCCGGCGCATCGTCTCCGACGATCAAGCCCAGCGCATTTTAAAGGTTTTGGGGGTGGACAATCCGGTGTCCACCGAGTTGGAAGTGGCATCTGAGCCCGAAGTCAAGCTGCGGCCCGCGCCCCGGCCCTATGTGCTGCCGGTGGACAGGCCGGAAAAGAAGCCGGCTTCCGAAGAACCGGCGGCCGCGCCCACCGACGCCTGGCTGGACGCCCTGGGCGGGGTGGTCAAGCGGGTGCCCATCATGGGCATGGACGGAGTGGTGGTGGATCACCGGCTGCTCCCGGTCATCGGCGGAAAGATCGAGGGTGGCAATCCCGAAAAGGTGTTGTATTACCGATGCCCGGACGATTCCATGCGGGGATTCCGCATCCATCCCGGCGATCTGCTGCTCACCATACCCGCGCCCAGCGCGATGGACGACGCCATCATGGTGCTGGAATACAAGGGCAAGCGCCTGGTGCGCAAGGTCCGCAAGCAGGAGGGCGGCAAGCTGATGCTTCAGCATTACGACCGGGAATTTGTGGGCGAAGTGGTTTCGGTGCGCGACGTATTGATTATTGGCCGGTGCGTGCGTTTGGAGGCAACATTGTAATACGTTATGTATTAATTGTTTTTCGATTCGATTTGAGTCAAATTATGGTAATTTATGGTCATTTAACTCCAAATTAACATCAGTGCGTTATGCTATACAGACGGTGGGCGCAAGGGGTATTCTCCGTGCGCCTGCCGTCTCGACCGTGAGGGGCGCTTTGCGTCCGGATTGGAGTGATGGCCTTGCATAGTTTTTCTCATTTGCGCATTGGGCGCATGGTATGTACCGAAGTAATCCGTCGAACCGGGCTGATTCCCAATCGTTTGGCGTTTATATTGGGCAATATTCGGCCCGATCTCTCCATAAAATATCGCTTGATTGGCCATACCCGGGCCGAATCCTATGAATTTTTGATTCAGGAGATCCGGGAATTGTCCCATACCCCGGTTTACTTTTTTACCGGTTTTCGCTATGCCATGCGGCTGGGCATCATCTGCCACTATCTGTGCGACTATTTTTGCTACGCCCACGATGAAGCCTATCCCGGCACGCTCAGAGATCATCTTCGGTATGAGCGCCAGCTTCGGGCGTATATCCAGCAGCATTATGGCACTTTGTTCGTATTCAACGCCTTGGAAAACCCGCCCATTCACGGAGACGTGGAGGGACTGATCCGCCACCTGACCAGTTTGCACAATGGCTACCTGAAATCCGAGAGCCATTCCATGGCGGATGATGCGCTGAGGGCGGTAAGTGCCTGCCTTGAGTTGGTCTTCAATCTGTTGCGCTTCTCAAAGCAGGCTGCATCCGAACAGCCTGCTTTCGCCTGACGGCTTTTCCTTTGAAAATGGACGGACGTTCGACCTCATCTCGCGGTCGGGCGTCCTGTTTTTTCTTCAATTTCCACCGAAAAAAAGATTATTTCTAACGTCATAAATGTTAATTTTTCGTTTACGCCCAAAAATCGACACCACTTCGACACATCCGCTCACACTTCGCGCTTCAGGATCGACATTCGACATTTCTTCCGCCATGACAAAATCCCCCATCGATGGTATACTCTAGGAGGATGAAGGAACAACATATTGTATGGGAGAGGGTCAATATGCAACGCGCGCTCAGCCTAAAACCAATGAAGCAGGCAGCCGTCAGGCGCTCCAGTTCCATTCGAAAGATTCAACAAACCAATGTTTCCGGCGTGCTGCTCAGCAATTCAGCCGCCCTGACCGAGGTATGCCACGATCTCAAAACACCGATCCAGACCATTCGTGGCGCCCTGCAGCTTCTTTCCTTGAGTCTGGACAGCGGTCAATCCAACTCCAGCAGCGCAAGGTATATTGATATGCTGGACGGCAGCAGCCGCCACCTGATGCGAATGGTGAGCAACCTGGTGGATCAATTGAGGTTGGAAGCGGGCATACTTGCGCCCTATCCGATCTGTTTTGATTTGGCTGAGCATCTGAACCTGCTCGTTTCCCTGAGCAGTCAGTATGCCGCGTTTGCGGGGATAGCGCTGGAGCTCGAGGGCTGCGACCGCGAGCTGTTCGCCCTGCTGGATGTGGAAAAGCTGGACAAAATTCTGCTGAATCTGATCTCGAACGCCCTAAAATACGCCCATGACGATGGACGGGTATGCGTGCGGCTAACCTGCTCCGGCCGGCGATTGACCATCAGCGTTCAGGACGATGGACCGGGCATTGAACCCGAACGCATGGACCATCTGTTCCATTCCCCGGCCGACCTGGAACCGGACGTCTTCGGCGGAGCCCGTATGGGCTTGATTTTAAGCCGGGAGCTGGCCGAACTGCAGGGCGGACATCTTACCATAAAGAATCTTCCCGAAGGCGGCGTCCGGGCGCAGGTCAGCCTGCCCTATATTCCGGGCGACGGCGTGCCCTCGGGCATGATGCCTTCGGAAAGCGAATTGATCTCCCTGCTGCGCACCGAGCTTTCGGCGGTGCTCACCCGGCTCAGATAAAGTCCTTCAGCGGCCCGGCACATCCTGTGCCGGGTCCGTTTTTTCATATTAAAATACTCAATTATAAAAAAATGCACGCTATCTATTGCACCCAGGCGCGCCCGTGGGGTATAATGAATGAATAAAATGTGTCCGTGGACAAGATGGGAGATATGACCAATGATTGACATGAGCACCATAATGAACACCGATCTGGAAGTGGCTCAGGCCATGGAAAAGGAGCTTCAGCGCCAACGGCAGCATATTGAGCTGATTGCCTCCGAAAACTTTGTGAGTCCGGCCGTTATGGCGGCCATGGGCAGCCATCTCACCAACAAATACGCCGAGGGCTATCCGGGCAAGCGCTATTATGGCGGCTGCGAGGCGGTGGATATCGTCGAAGAGTTGGCCCGCCAGCGCGCCTGTGAGCTGTTCCATGCCGATCACGCCAATGTCCAGCCCCATTCTGGTGCGCAGGCCAATATGGCGGTCTATTTTGCCCTGCTCAATCCGGGCGATGTCATCCTGGGCATGAATTTGAGCCATGGCGGCCATCTAACCCATGGAAGCCCGGTCAATATGTCGGGCAAATACTTCCACATCGTGCCCTATGGCGTCAGCGAAGCGGACGAGCGCATTGACTACGACGAGCTGCGCCGCGTCGCCAAGGAGAGTCACCCCAAGCTGATCGTGGCCGGGGCCAGCGCCTATCCGCGGATCATTGACTTCGCCGCATTCCGGGAAATCGCCGATGAGGTGGGCGCGTATCTGATGGTGGATATGGCGCACATCGCGGGCCTGGTGGCCGCGGGCGAACATCCCAGCCCGGTTCCCTATGCGGATGTGGTCACCACCACCACCCACAAGACCCTGCGCGGACCCAGGGGCGGCATGATCCTGTGCCGGGAGCAGTACGCCAAGGCCATCGACAAGGCCATCTTCCCGGGCACCCAGGGCGGCCCGCTGATGCACATCATCGCGGCCAAAGCCGTTTGCCTCAAGGAAGCCATGCAGGAGGATTTCCGCGCCTATCAGCGCCAGATCGTCAAAAACGCCGCGGCCATGGCCCAGGAGTTTGACCGGCTGGGCGTGCGCATGGTTTCGGGCGGAACCGACAACCACTTGATGCTGCTCAACCTCACCGGCACCGGAGTAACCGGCAAGGCGCTGGAAAAGATGTTGGATTTGGCCAACATTACGGTCAATAAGAACACCGTGCCCTTTGAAACCCTGAGCCCCTTTGTCACCAGCGGCATTCGGGTGGGTACCCCGGCGGTTACCAGCCGCGGCATGAAAGAGCCCGAAATGGTCAAGATTGCGGGCTTCATCCATCGGATTATCCAGGAGGGCGAGTCCGCCATTCCCGAGGTCAAAGCTCAGGTGCTCGCCATGTTGGACGACTTCCCGCTCTATCCCGACCAGGCCGAATAATCCATCATAAACAAAACACGCTTCGCGCAATGGACGCGGAGCGTGTTTTTTACAATAAAAAATCCACGGGACTCGAGCCAGGCAACCTCGCGGCGCACACCAACTTCCGCTTATTGCTGCTGCCTTCCGGCCCTGACAAGATTCACGGCATGATATCGCACGAGACCCAACTGTCATCGCCCACATGGACAAAAGCTATTATACCATACTTTCCGTTCCTTGGCAATCGCTTTTTTCCGCCGGCACAGAGTTTTAAAGGGCCTGATAGCAAAACCGGATCAACACCGGCACCAGCGCCGAACAGAGGATTCCGTTCAGCACCGACAGCACCACGGTTCGCTCATCGGTGTAACGGATCATCATGGGCAAGGTGGTGTCCTCGCTGGTCGCTCCGGCCGGGGCAATACAGCTTTCGTAATTCAAATGCCGGGCAATCCATGGAATGGCAAAAAATGAAAAAATCTCGCGCATCAGGTTGCTCAGAAACGCCACACTGCCCACCTGCGCCCCCGCCATCTCGGTGAGCATGACCCCGGACAGGCTATACCAGCCCAATCCGCTGGCAATGGCCGCACCCTCCCGGGGGCTCAAACCCGTGACCAGGCCGGTTAGCAGGCCGCCCAAAATCGAGCCCAGCACAATGCCCAGGGTGATGTAAGCCAGCCTGACCCCATAACCCCGCATTTGCTTAAAAATTCCCCGATTCAGCCCTACGCTTATGCCCACCAAAAACATCAGCAGATACAGCACATAATCCGCATTTTTGACCAGAAACTCTACTCCCTGAACTTTGAGCCCCGACAGGCCAACTCCAATGCCCAGAGCCAGGGCAATAATCGCTCCCACCACCACGGCGCTATCCCTCTTTCTCCTTTAACTTTTTCCCGGATAGCAAACGGCTGAGCAGATAGACCAAAGCCGTGGATCCCACCGTGGGCAAAAGAAAACTGACCAGGCTCAGCCATCCCAGCGACTTCAGCTCCTCGAGAAAATCCGGCCGGCTGCCCAGCCTTACGCCCATGCAGAAGATCAGCACAAAGGTGGCCGCCATCTGCAAAAAGTTGTTTGCCTTTTTATAGCGCTCGGGAAAGAACCGCGCCCCCACCAACATGCCCAGGCACATAACCGCCAGAATCAGCATGGCTTTTCCTCCGTTTTTCACAAAATAATGCGCCCCACGCATTCAGCGCGCCGGGCGCATTCGAATTTCTTGCAGGTATAACGCTTTTAGCGGGCCGCGGCATCCCTTTTCGCCGTGATGACGCAATGACTGCCCGGCCGCTGATGCTCGTCCAGGATCACTTCGCCGATCTCGTCGGCCTCAATGGAACCGCTCACCGGATTCTTCACGCTCACAATGCCGCCCTTGATGGTGGCCTGAACCTGGCTGTATTCAAAGCTCAGGTCGGTATCCACCATTTCGCAATCCTCCAGCACCAGATCCTTGCAGTAGCACAGGGGCTGGGTTCCGATAATCTTGCACCGAATCAGGTGCAATCCTTCGGAATACCAGGCCAGGTACTCGCCTTTGATCACACTGTCCATCACGGTGACCTGCTTCCCATGCCAAAAGGCATCCTTGGTATCCAACACAGAGTTTTTGATCACCACATTTTCCACATACTGAAAGGAATACTTGCCGCTCAGGCGCAGGTTGTCGATTTCCATATCCCGGGTCTCGAAAAACGGATATTCGCTTTCCAAATCGCAATTCTTGATCTTTACGCCCCTGCATCGCCATCCAAACTCGGGCGAAGCGATGCGGCTGGCCTCAATTTGAATTTGATCGCATTCCCTGAGCGCCTTAATGCCGTTCATATCACAGTTTTGAATCCGGATATCCTCGTCATACCAAAGCGCCGCCCGGCAGGTATCCGGCATCCGGCAAGATTCAATTTTCGCGCGATGGACATGCCAAAAGGGATAGCGCAAATTAAAATCGCAATTTTTTACCCGGATATCCCGGCTCTCTTTGAGCGCGGATTCCCCGTCCGCCGGGCCGTCGAACACACAGTTTTCCACCTCGGCGTTTTCGATGGCATACAGCGCGCGCTCCTCGTCCAGCTTCAATCCCTCATATTTTTTCATCTATGTACATCCTTTCAAGGAACCGCAGATTTCTTTCTCGCGCCCCACGGCGCAGCCAGTCGTCCCCTGAAACTCATTATAAGGCAGCGCCTTGCCCTTTGTCCAGCCGGTTACCCGCCCTGATATGCTAAGTTTTTGTCAATAGCCCGAAAACACCCCTGCGCCGGCGCATAATCCCGCGGAATTTGGGGCATATCCTAAGATAGGTTTGGAATCGCCGTTCCAATCGAAGCGGAGGGATTGCCCATGGAACCCAACTACAAACTCATTGGCCAGCGCATTAAGGTGCAGCGGGAAAAGCGCAACATGACCCAGGAACGCCTATCCGAGCAAAGCGGATTCAGCCCCACCCACATTTCCAACCTGGAGAACGGATGGACCAAGCCCAGCGTGTCCTCTCTGGTGCGCATTGCCAACGCCCTCAGCGTCAGCGCGGACGCCCTATTGTGCGACAGCCTGATTCGCAGCGAGCCGGTTTTTGACGCCCAGCTCATGGGGGAACTCAGCGACTGTACCCCTTGGGAATCCGGGGTGATCCTGGATACGGTTCGAACCCTCAAGCGCTCCCTGCGTCAACATCGTCCATCCGATCCCCAATAGCCATATTTCTATTGCTCTATAAACAATTTTTGATAGTATGCCTCGGGCCGGTGCTGATTAAAGGAAAAGCCGAGGCCTCGCCGCTCCCCCACATGAATCAGCGTGCCCACCGGATGGTAGCCCATGAGGCGCAGCGGCACCTTGGTCACAATATCATTCCCGTTTTCCACCCGCAGCGTCTTGAACACCCGGCGGTTGTAGGATTCGGCAAAGGCCTTGTTGCCCACCCGCGGGCAGCCGAACAGCGCCACCTCAAAATCCCGGTCCGGAAAATTGTATTGCAGATCCACCGCGCACAGCACGGCCAAGGCCGCGCCCAAAGAATGGCCTGTGACCCGGATCCTGCGGATTTCCGGGGTTATGTAGCTTTGAATTTTCCCGCGCACCCCCGGGCACTTATAGGCGTTTAAAAAGCCGGTGTGCACCCGTATGCGCGAGTCCGCGTTTCCATAGGGAATATCCTTTTTGCAAAACAAAAAGTTGGTATGCCAATCCCTTTTGGAATCCGAGCCACGGAAGGCGATCAACAGCTCGTCTCCCCGAATGCGCAGAAAGCACTGAACATCCGTGGGCCGGTTGTCGATGACGATCAGCCGCTGGCCGCCGAGCTGGGGCTGAACATCCTGATAGGCCAGCGCCGCAAGCTCCATATCCTGAATCAACTGATGCTTATTCACACGCCTCACCTCAATTCGGTATATGCAGCCCAAAGCGCCGGGGTTCCTGAATGCTTTCAGTCGTAAGAGACGTAGTACCAGCCCTCCCCCATGGGTTCGCATTGATACAGCGCGCCGGCCTGAAGCGCCTCTTGGTCGGGCGCCTGGCCATCCGAGCAATGGACCATCGCCGAAGCCCCATCCGGCATCCCCCTGAACACCCAAAATCCAATCACACTGCGCTCCGGGCTCAGCTCATAGACCTCGACTTCGCCATCCAGCGATATCTGCTTCAGCCCCTCGGGCAGTTCCACAACGCCGAACCGGTCTGGTAGCAACCGGCCTTGCTCAATCGCAGAGATCACCTCTTCTCGCCTTTCCTCATATCGATGTTGTTTTATCTCGGCGAACGTCCTGGTAAACGGAAAGCAAAACAAAAACACCATGCCCAGGAGCATCAGACAGGACGGCGCCAGGCGGCGCAACAGGTTCAAATCCTTCTCCGACCCTCGCGCAATTCGCCCGAACACCCGGCGCAAACCCCAAATAATCCCCAAGGATCCCAAGAATAAAAAAATAATCATAAGAAGGTATTGGGTTGCATGATCGTTGAGAAGCTCCACCGCCACCCTCAGCCCAAACAGCAAACAAAGATAAAGCACGCGGTTCTCCCCATGCCTTTCATAGCCTTCCCCCTCGCTAATCATAGGTCACATAATACCAGTTCTCCTCCAGGCGTTTGCACAAAAATACCGCGCCGGTATTCAGCACCTCCTCGTCAGGCATCCGGCCATCCGAGCAATAAACTGTCGCTGAAACAGTATCCGTCAGGCCTTTCGAGGCATAAAAGCCGATCACGCTGCGCTCCGGTCTCCGCTCATAAACTCTGACTTCGCCATCCAAAGAAATGTATTTCAGCGCTTCGGGCAATTGAATATCTCCGTTCCGTTCTTCCCTCAATTGTCCGTTTATAATTTGCTCCACCACCTCCTGGCGTTGGTGGGCATACATTTGATGCTTAATTTCCGCGACAAGCTGCTGAACGGGGACGAAAACGGAAAACAGAACGGTAAACGCCAAACCTCCGCACAAGGCCATTCGTTTCCATCCGCCGGATCTTTTTTGAATCAAGCGAATGACACCTAAAATGAAATAAAGCAGCGCGGCAAACAGTCCCGCCAGAATACTCAAAAAATAAATGAAATATATAAAGAATTGGCTGGAACCATCCAACATCAACTCCGCCAAGAGCCGAAAAGCCAAAATCAAGATCATGCAGCCGACCGCCATATCCTGTTCCCCCCTACACTTCTCCTTTAGGGATCATCATATCACACATCAAATCGAATATCAATATAATTTTATCGTATTATTGAAAAGTCAAGATTTCCCCAAAAGCCCTTATTGCCATGTAAGGCAAATTGATATATAATGCCTTTAACCCTGAATTTCAGATTTCTTAACACGACTGTCTTGGCCACCTGACCGTCATTAGAGGAGGAACCGCCATGCGCTACCGTCAGATTCATCTGGATTTCCATACTTCGGAAAAAATCCCGGGCATTGGTTCGGCTTTTTCCAAGGAGCAGTTTCAAAAATGCCTGAAACTCGGGCATGTGGATTCCGTCACGGTATTTTCCAAGTGCCATCACGGTTGGGCCTATCACCCCAGCACAGCCAATGAAATGCACCCCCATTTGAACTTCGACCTTTTGGGCGCTCAGTTGGAGGCCTGCAGGGAAATCGGAGTCAATTCTCCGGTTTACATTTCCGCGGGCTATGACGAAAAAGAGGTGTTGCGCCATCCCGAGTGGCTGCTGGTCAGCCCGGACGGACAGGGAACTTCCCCCTACACCCAGGTTCATTATCACTTGATGTGTTACAACACCCCCTATTTGGACAAGCTATGCGCCCAGGTGGAGGAGGTCATGGACCGCTATCATCCCTCGGGGCTGTTTCTGGACATTTCCGCGCCTCGCCGGTGTGTGTGCGCCAGCTGCGTACGTTCCATGCTGGATAAGGGCATGGATCCCACCCGGGATGAGGACATTACCCGCCATGGCGATATGGTGTACGCCGAATATTGCCGCCGCATAGAGGCCAGCGTGCGCAAATATTCCAAGGACACGGCCATCTTCCACAACGCCGGGCATATTACCCACGGACGGCGGGATATCGTAAACTTTGATACCCATTTGGAGCTGGAGAGCCTGCCCACCGGCGGCTGGGGCTATGACCATTTCCCCATGTCCGCGGCCTATGCGCGCACTTTGCCCTTTGAATTCCTGGGCATGACCGGCAAGTTTCACACCACCTGGGGCGAGTTCGGCGGGTTTAAACATCCCAACGCCCTGATTTATGAGACCGGATTGAGCCTGGCCTGCGGGGCGAAATGCTCCATTGGCGACCAGCTGCACCCCAACGGGGAGATGAACGAGAGCACCTACCGTCTGATTGGGGCCGCGTATGCGCAGGTGGAGAAAAAGGAGCCCTGGTGCAAGGGCGCGGTCAACCAGGCCGATATCGGCGTTCTGAGCGCCGAGGCCTGTCTGGGCGATGGGCGCAACGGCTCGGGTTCGGTGTGCAACGTGGGCGCGAGCCGCATCCTGTTGGAGGGCAAGCTGCTGTTCAATATCCTGGATACCGAGGCGGATTTCAGCGCATACAAACTGCTGATTCTGCCGGACTGCGTCCGGATTGACGCGGCCATGGAGAAAAAGCTCTCCGCCTATCTGGCGTCGGGCGGCAAGCTGCTGCTCAGCGGGCAGTCGGGCCTGCGCGCCGGAAAGGACGAGTTCGCCTTTGAGGTGGGCGCCGATTACCTGGGGCGCGCCGGATATACCCCCAGCTACATGGTGCCCGAATTTGATATGACCAACGGCAAGACCAGCTATGTCATGTATCAGCCGGCCGCCGAGCTGGGCAATGTGCGCGGAAACGTGCTGGCCTGGCGCAACGATCCCTATTTCAACCGCGGCCCCTTCCACTTCTCTTCCCATCAGCATACCCCCAACGACCCGGATAAGATGGCCCCGGGCGCGGTGATGAATGGGAACGTAGCCTATTTGGGGTGGGCGGTGTTCACCGACTACGCCACCAAGGGCGAGTTGCATGTCAAGGAATTGGTGCTGCATGCCATCGACCTTTTGATCGGCGGAGAGAAGGCCATCGCGGTCCAGGGGCTGCCGGACCGGGGCATCGTCACCCTGACCCATCAGCCCGGGCGCGACATCGCACATCTGTTGTTTGCCCATACCAGCGTCCGGGGCAATGGCATTGAGGTCATCGAGGACGCGGTTCCGCTGGCGGATATTCATCTGTCCATCCGGCGGGCAAACGCGCCAAAAAAGGCCTATCTGGCGCCCCAGATGGAGGAATTGCCCTTTGAGTACCGCCAAGGCCGCGTCGAACTCACGGTGCCCAGGATGGTGCTCCACCAGATGGTGGTCCTGGAAGATTGATGAAACAACAGTGGCCGGGGAAAAATCCCCGGCCATTATTTATGCGCGTATTTTAAAGGTCTTGGGCGCGAAGCGGTAGACCAGTATGCTGGCCACCACACAATAGATGAGGCAGAACGCAATGGTGCTCAACCCGAATACAAAGGTGGACATCTGTAGCTTGGTGAAATAGAAACACACCAGGTAGGTGGCCGCCATGATGATCTGATACATGCCGCTCTTGATCTCGGTGCCCGCATTGTAGGGCTGAAGCAGGTAATAAATCGTCAGATAGTGCACCGAGAAAAACATGCTCATGCTCAGAATTGAGACGATCAACACCAGATAATTGACGGGTTGATCGGTTCCCCCCGAGGCAAACAGCAACAGCGCCAGCCCGCCTCCGATCACCGTCGCGGGCAGCAGGTTGACCTTGATGATTTCCCGCAGGCGAATTTGAAACAGCTTGAGGATAAACCTGGGCTGTTTATAGAAGGAATAGGTCAACAGGCTGTGGTCGCAGTTGATGAACAGCGCCCGGGTAAATCCGGTGCCCCGGTTAATCAGGTACATGACGAACACAAAATACGGCAGGTAGGTCATGAGCAGCCCGTTGACAACGGCCTTGGCCTCGGGCCTCAGCCAAAAGATCAGCAATGCCGCCAAAATTACCGCCAGGCTGACCGCGGCAATGCGCTTCGACGACCGCCAAAGAATTTTGCGATGCCGCTTGACGAAGAGCTCATTAAGATATTCAAAGCCCTTGCGCTTGCTGGTGATGCTGGTATCCGCCGCGATGATCTTCCGGCTTTGATTGCTGGCGGCCTGACGGGCCTTGTCCATCTGGTTCATGGCCTGGGACAAAAACGCTTTATACACCTCAGGATAGCGGTCAAAGCGCCATATGACCGGTATAAACACAAGCCCGGTCAGAAATGCCAGTCCCATGACCCCCAACACGGCCATTTGGGGAATCAAGATGCCCAACGCAGGCAACCCGTAGGCCGCGGCCAAAAGGAGAACCATGGCCGCCCATTGAACCTTACTCAGGTTGTTTTCATTGGGGATTTTTCCGGTTCGCTTGTAGCTCAGCAGATCCCATCCGGTCACAGCCAGCTTGAGCCCCACCACAAAAAAGGGAATCATCAGGCATTGGCCCACCGTGAGCCCAACCATTCGTCCAAAGACCATGCCCATTATCAGAAAGCCAACAAACGCCTTGGCTATGGCATAAAAATAATGGGTCAGCGCGTATTCCCTGCTGTCCATCTTGAGCAAAATCATGGCATAGTACTTATCCTTGGTGGGATTAAACATAAAGGTATTGGCATAGGATCCGATGACCGTCAGACAGAGCAGAATATGCAGAAAAAGCGCCGCGCCGTTCAGCTGAGGATAAAGCGAAGCCGCACAGATAAACATCAATAAAAAATACAGCAGTTTTCCCAGGAAGACCGAAAGGATCTCCCACAGAATGGAAATCACATTGGCCAGTCCCTTGAGCACGCGCGACTGATACAGCGTGTCCGGCAACAGCTTTTTGATCAGCGGAATCTGTTTGATTCCATACAAAATGCTGTTGACCCGATAGGTGTTTTTCAGGGAAAAGGAAAGCGCAAACGTCCTATTCATGGCTGTCCTCCCGAAGCGCGGCGATAATCTTTTCTTTAAACTCCTGACTGTCCAGATTTTCCTTGTCCACAATTTCCAGTTCCCCATGGTTGAGCAGCACAATTTCATCACACAGATCCAGGGCCAAATCCATGATATGGGTGGAAAAAATGGTAATCCGGCCGGTTTTCAGTGATCGCAAGAGCTGCTTCATCTCCTCGGCCACCACCACGTCCAGGGAGGTCAGCGGCTCGTCCAAAAGCAGGATATTGGGTTGGGCGATGATGCTGATCAACATCTGCATCTTGTTTTTCATGCCGTGGGAATAATCCTTGAGCAGCTTATCCCGATCCTCCGGGGCGATGCTCATCCCGTCAAAGTATTCATCCAGCGGCCTGGGGTTGCGAATGGTCTTTTCATGGATATCCAGGAAAAACTTTAAAAATTCGCGGCCGGTGAGAAACTCCGGCACCGTAGGGGTGGACAGCACATAGCCGATGTCCTCCGGCTTGAGATTGCGCCGGTTATCGCCCTCGATGATAAAAAAATTTCCGCTGTCCGCCTTGATATCCCCATTGACGCAGTTGAACAAAGTGGTTTTGCCCGCCCCGTTCCGGCCGAGCAGGCCATAGATTTTCCCGCTCTCAAAGGCAAAATCCACATCGCGCAACACCTGTTTCTCCCCATAGCGCTTCGAAACATGCTCCATGACAAATTTCATAACAGACTCCTTTTCCTCTCTCCCTTGATTTGTTTCCATTATAGCATGAGGCGGCCCGTTGGCAACCCATAACCGCCCAATTATACAAATCAGGGGCGCTGGTGTCGCTTTTTGCTCCGGACCATAATCCCGCGGCCATAAAGAGCGCCTTCTTCAGCAAGCAAATGTATACCACCCCATGCGCACGGGCATTATACACCATATCTGGCGTATATGTCAATACACCATTTTAAGTGTGTCATCATAGAAAATGAGGTGGTACCGCATGAAAATGTACTGGGAAATTATTCGTGAACTTCGGGAAGACCGCGATCTGAAACAGTCGGATATCGCGGCGGTTCTTCAAACCACCCAACAGGTGTATTCCCGATATGAAAAAGGCATCAACGAGCTGCCCATCCATCACCTGAAGACCCTCTGCCTGTTTTACCAGGTCAGCGCGGATTATATTCTGGGCCTGTCCCACGATATGAATATCCATAAGTAAGATTAACGCCTTGTTTTTCATAGGGAACATTTTCCTGAACGCCAGATCCTTCGCCTCAAATCCAGTCATTCTTCTGTATACAGGTAAAATATTTTTCAAATCCGTTCATATTCAAGTATCTTTTGCCCCCGGCCGCCTTGTCTAATGAGTGTAAGGAGGTGAGCGCTTATATGAACATCGCTTTGGAAACGAGCGAGGTTCGCCGCCAACGCTTGGAGGAGTGGGTTCGCGAATACAGCGATATGGTGCTCAGGACTTGTTACCTCTATCTGGCCGACAGGGCCCTGGCGGAAGACGCCATGCAGGACACATTCGTGAAGGTCTGGCGCGGAATGGATCGCTTTGAGGGGCGCAACGGCAGCTCCGTCAAAACCTGGATCATCCGCATCGCCATCAACACCTGCAAGAACTATCAAAATTCCGCATGGCACCGGCGGGTGGACAAACGGAAAATGGTTGAAGAATTGCCTGCGGCCAGGGTATCCCAGGAATCCCGCGCCATTTTTATGGAAGTCATGGAGCTCCCCGACAAGCTCAGGCAAGTTGTGATCCTGTACTATTACCACGATATGAACATGGCGGAAATCGGCGATATATTAAAGATCAGCCGTTCCGCCGTGCAGCACCGTCTGAAAAAGGCGCATGCGCTGCTGCGAAAAGAATTGGAAGGGAGTGGCTTTGATGAGATCTAAGGATCTGATCCGTGAAAGTCTTCAGCAAAATCTGTCCGGCCTGCACGTTTCCCGGCAACGCCAGACGGATATGATTGACAAGATCGTGGGAGGCAAGAGAATGAAACGGAAGATGCCCTTCAGCATTGTGCTGGCCACCATTTTGGTTCTCATGAGCATAACGGCATTGGCCGCCGGAACGAATCTTTTCAGCTATTTTTCGAATCGGGACATTCGGTATGGCGAAGTTGCCGAACAGGCCGCCCATATTGCCGCTTCCCCCGCGCAAATGGAATCCGAAGCGCTGGGCAAGGTCAGCGCCCGCATTGACAGCGCGTATTATGACGGGCAATCTCTATCCGTCGGATGTATAATCGACAACGCCGTGCGAATTGAGGCCTATACCCCCTCCGAATCAGAGCTGGCCAACGCGCAGACCGTCATTGATCCGATGGAGTTCCCCGCCGGCAATCCAGAGGAGCGGCAAGTCCTGGACGCGTTTCGCGAGGCCATTGAAAAGGGCGAGCCTTACGGGTATGCGATCTATCAGATATATCCCGGCGGTCAAACCCTGGCCAACGATATAGAGCTGCCGCCCTGTACCGGCGTTGAAGAGTATGATGACACCGGCGCTTATCGCGTAATTCGCGATTATGAAGCGCCGCTTCCGGAGGAAGTTCAGAATCAGGATTCGCTCCGTCTAAAGATCCAGCTCTACGAGTCTGTGAACTTCCACTATTTTGACGGGGAAAATATCCGCTGCTATCAGTTGGCGAGCCGCGACGCCGGTTCCATCACGGCCACGGTGCCCCGCATCCAGGCCGAGACGCGCGCTTATGCCGGCACGGCCGCCATCGAAGGCGTAACCTTTAAAGCAAGGGCCTCCCTGTCGGCCATGCAGGGCAAAATCATTTTGGAGGCTGATCGGGATATTTTTACGCTGGTTACCTTCCAGGATGGGGACGAAAGCTGGCAAGATCTGCCCTGGCAATTGGCCGTATTCGACGAAAACGGGGCGGAATACCGCAATATGGACGGCTACAGCCTTACCCAACTCAATCCCATGGAAATCTCCATTGAGGGCAGCGGCCAGCTGCCCAAAGAGCTCCACCTCTATCTGCTCCATGCCGGCAGCCCCGACGCCTATGACTACTGGCCGGAGGCGGATAAGGGACTGGAAAACGACCACCTGGTCTTAACCCCCTGCGAATAGCGGAAACTGTGGCCCGGGACGGCGAGGTCCCGGGCCATTTGTTATGCCCTTTCCCCGGCGTTCTTTCCCGATAATCCGGCCTTTCTGTACTCCAGGGGGCTTCGCCCATACAGCTTTTTAAACATCTCGATAAAATAGCTCACGTTTGAAAAACCGCAGCGGTAGGCGGTCTCGGTGACCGAGCCATCCCCCGCGCGCAACAGCTTGGCGGCCGACTGCAGGCGGTAGCGGATGAGGTAATTGACCGGGGTATCCCGCAGATATTTTTTAAACAGCGCAAGGCAGGTGCTCTTGCATACCGCCCCTGCCTTCGCAATCTCTTCCAGGGTGATTTTCCGCCTGTAGTTCCTTTGAATGTACAGCACCATATCCTTCAGCGAGGTCAACCCATGGTCCTGTTTCGCCAATTGGGGCTGTGTCCTGGGCCGGAACGCGTGTTCATACAGGTTCAGCCAAATCTCGTAAAACAGGCTTTGAATCTTCAAGGGGCCTCCGGCCCTGTCCCTCCAGGAATGAATTTGAAACAAAGCGTCCATAACGGCCCGCTCCCACGCCTCGCCTCCATCCAACACCGCATAGCTGGCGGCGCCCGTCAAAAGGGGCGCCGCATACTTCTGTTCGACCTCCCGGGAGGCGCACAGCAACATGGGATGCAGCAATGTGCAAAGATAGGTACAATCCGGGTCATCGGAACGGAATCCATGCAACTGGCGCGAATTGACCACGATGCCCTGGCCTTGGGCAAGGGGAACCGAATCCCCGTTGACATAGTAAAGCAGGCTTCCCCTTTGAACCCATATGAATTCAATATCCTCATGCCAATGGGCGGCGGCCGTCATGTTCAGGTAGCCGGACATTTTCCCAAAGTGGGAATAGGCAAAATAGTCTTCATAATCATATTGAAAAATTTCGGAAGAATCCGCCCTGGTTACAATATCCCGCTCCATTTGCCCATCCCCCAAATGCGATATTGTTATATTTTCATGGGAAATTACCGCAAGACAATTGATTTCCCCTATGATATTATCATAATGTTTGCACCCTGGCAAGGCATGGCTTCGCTTGGGGGGCTCTATCGTCAAGGAGGCATTTGCATGTATTCACTTTTGCTGGCCGTCATTTATCTCGCGTTTATCAGCCTGGGCCTGCCGGATTCTCTGTTGGGCGCGGCCTGGCCCGCCATGCGCCAGATGTTCGGCGTGCCCATCTCCAATATGGGCATGGTGTCCATGATTATATCGGGCGGCACCATATGTTCCAGCCTGATGTCCGAGCGCCTGACCCGAAAACTCAGCACACAAATCGTGACGCTGATCAGCGTATTTTTGACCGCGGCCGCGCTGATGGGCTTTTCCTCGGCCACGGAATTCTGGATGCTCTGTCTTTGGGCGGTCCCCTATGGCCTCGGGGCCGGAGCCATTGACGCCGCGCTGAACAACTATGTGGCGCTGCACTACACCTCGCGGCATATGAGTTGGCTGCACTGTTTCTGGGGCGTGGGCACCATTGTGAGCCCCTATGTGATGAGCTATGCCCTCAGCCAGGGCAGTTGGCCCATGGGCTACAAAATCGTATCGTATATCCAATTCGGCATTGTGCTGATCCTGGCTTTGGCCCTTCCCCTTTGGAAAGTCAATCAAAAACCGTCGGATGCCGAAACGGCCTCCAAGCCGGCGCTGGGGGTGGTTGGGGCGCTGAAGCTTCGGGGCGCGCCCTCTTTGCTGATGGGATTTTTCGCCTACTGCGCGGCGGAATCCACCACCATGCTTTGGACCAGCAGTTACCTTGTCAATACCCGGGGCGTTTCGGAGGAATTGGCGGCTGCCTTTGCCTCGCTGTTCTTTATCGGCATTACCGTGGGGCGCTTCCTGTCGGGCTTTATATCGGACCGGCTGGGCGACCGCAAGATGATCCGGCTGGGCACCTGCATAACGCTGGCGGGCGTGGTGCTGATCGCCCTGCCCCTGGGAAACGACCTGCCCACTCTGGCCGGTTTTATCGTCATTGGATTGGGGTGCGCGCCCATCTATCCCTGCATCATCCATTCCACGCCCAGCAATTTCGGCGCTGAAAACGCCCAGGCGATTATCGGCATTCAAATGGCCAGCGCCTACACCGGCTCCACCTTCATGCCGCCCCTGTTTGGCCTGCTGGCGGGCAAAATTGGCCTGAATATCCTGCCGCTTTTCATCGGGTTCTTCTTTGTGCTCATGATTTTTATGATTGAGCGCACTTATAACACCGTATCGAAAAAGCCCGCTTAGCCTTAAAACCCACAGGCTCCGGCGCGCCGGAGCCTGTGGGTCCTTTTTTTCTATGGTTGGGTCCGTGAACGCTGCGCGCAATACGTCTGCGCCTCATCGTTCCGTGGCTTTGGCCGGCTTTGCCGCGCTTCCTATAAGATAAAAGAACAGGGCGCATCCCCAAAGGAGCCCTCCAACCATCCAGTAGACCGCGACCAAACGGTTGGTCGTGCCATAGATTTCCAGTGCCCCCTTAAAGAGGCTGCCCACGGTCATGGCGGCAATGCCGGAATGATAGAGGTTTAACGCTGCCCGGCCCGGCGGGCGGCGGTTGGAAAAGGCCAGCGCAAAGAACGGCAGCACGCCGCCTGCCAGCGGGAAACCGAAGGCATAAATCATGAAACAGGAATAAACCCCATGGCTGAACCCTTCATAGACGGCGCCGAACAGCGCGCAGAACAGGCTCATTCCCAGATAGACAAAGCCGGTTTGGGCCATTTTCCTGCGCCGCTTTTCAATAGCCGATATAGACAATATCGCTCACGCTCCTTTCCCGGATGCTTCGCCCGTTGGTGGTGGGGTTGTTGACCACCTGTCCGTTAAAAACCATGGTGGAAGATCCGCCGCCGTCCAAATTATAAGCGGCAGTAGCCCCAAGGCTTTCCATGAACCCGGCCAGTTCGGAAAGCGACAGCCCGGCGCTTTCGCTTGTGCGGCCATCCGAAACCACGAATACGTAGTGAAGCGCGTCGATAATGCCCAAAGCGGTTCTCGGATTGCTGGCCATGGCCTTGCCCACCTCCTCGGATTCAGAGACCGTTACGGCGCCGTCCGTTATCAAAGCCGGGCCAAAGGAAAGGATCTGCACCGCCCCATCCGATAACAATTCCTCGGCCGTCACCGCTTCCTCGGCAATGATGGCGAAACTTCCGTCCCCATAAATGACCAGGTCTTCCTGCCCAGGGGATGCCGTGTTTCGGTATAATACGCCGTTTCTGAGCACATAGCCCTCCTGCTGCGAGCCGTAGTAATCTCCATTGATCGCCAGAATCGCCCCCACGTTTTCGGCGATTTCCGAGGTTTTTTTGGTTATATTCCGGCCGTAGGCATTTTGCGCAAAGGCGGTTTTCAGATATTCCGCAGAGGACAATTGGACATCCGCCACATAAACCTCCGTTTCATAGACCCGGTATTGGGTAATCACGATGGAAATGTTTTCATCCTGATAGGCGTTCTCCGAGACCATAACGCCGCTTTCCCCCTGCGCTTCGTCCCGTTCCTCTGCCGCCTCCTCCCCGGAACCCACCCGTGTTTCGGGCACCACCGCATACACCCTGGGAATTACAAAGGTATCCAATGCAAGATAAACAGTGAACGCGGTCAGCAAAAGGCTGTACAAAATCGCCCGCCAATGCCGTCTTATAAACATCCGGTTTCCTCCTGTTTGATTTTTCCGGCGGCGTCAGTCCCCGCCCCGGCAACTCAGCTTGCCGTGACCTCCTGGGGCGTTGACCCGGTGGTGAGGGTGTAGCTCTGGCCGGACAGGATATCGGGGCTGCTGAGGATAACAAGACCGAAGGAGAGTTCCGGGGTATAGGAGAGCAGCACATTGCCGTTTTGATCCGCCAGCTCGACGCTGGTTCCGGCAGACTGGGCATCCACCCTGACCGATATGACCCCTTGCTCAGCGCCGCTGAAGTTTTGGGCCATGCGAGCGGATCCGGTGCCTATGAAGACGCCCCCGGTAATGGTCGCGCTGGTATCATAATCCAGAACCGCGGTATCCCCCTGGGTGGGGCCGGTAATCACAACATAGCCCCCGGAAATCTCCAGCGTGCCGTTGGCGTCGATTCCGTCGCCGGAGGCGGTGACGCGCAAGGTTCCACCGGAGATGACGATGCTTCCATCGGAAGACGAACTTGACCAACCGTGGCCGCCCCCAAACCGGGCATCCCGGCCGCCCGACGTGCCGCTGGAATCCCGGCCGCCCGCAGCGTTCAGACCGTCGTCGCTGGATGTCAAGGTGATTTCCCCGCCCTGAACCTGAATATGCAGGGCCTCCAGCCCCTCATAACTCTCCGATATGGCCATCGTACCCGCATTTACCGTCAGGGTATCGTCCGCATGAAGGGCGTCGTCGCCGGAAGCGATCTCAAAATTGCCTCCGTTTATGGTCATCGAGGCATTGGTATGCACCGAATCATCCGCGGAATCAATGTTGAAACTACCCTCTGAAATGAGCAGATTGCCCGTAGCCTTGAGTCCTTTCATGCTGGTGCTGCTGTCGTCCCCGGTATCGGCGGACGGATCGGACCGGCCCCGATCCCTGGGGAAACTGCCCCAGGCATCCGAGGACGCGCTGGATCCGTTGACGCTTCCGCCCCCCGCGAGGATTTGAAAATCGCCGTTTTCAATCTGCATATAGGCCCCGGCGCTGATGCCGTCGCCCTCCGCCTCAATGTTCACGGAACCATTGGAGATATACACAAAGCCCAGCGCGCTGTCGTCGTTGTTTTCCGCATGCAGTCCGTCCTTTCCGGCCTCCACGGCGAGGGTTATCTCCCCGGTGATCCTGATGCTGTCGTTGGCATCCAGGCCGTGAGCGGCGGATGTGATGGTATAGGTTCCGCCGGTTATCACCAGGTCATCCTTGGATACGATCCCACTCCCGGCAGGAGAAGTCACCGCAAGCGTTCCGGAACCGTTGAGCGTCAAATCCTGCCGGGAGAAAATGACCGAATCCATGCCGCTGTCGTCGGAAAATTCAAAAGCCCCGCCGTTGGAAAGGGTGTTTTGACTGCCGTCCGCCAGGGTAATCAACACCTTATCCGCCTCAAGAATATAGATCGGGGCGGCGTTTTCGCTGTTTATGGAAACGCCGTCGAGGACCAATTGAAGCTTGGCGGTATCGGGCGCGTTCACAATAATCATTCCATCGTCCAATGTGCCGGAAATTATATAAGTGGCTTCCTCGGTGAGGGTAATGGTACTGCCGGAAATTTGGACGCCGCTGGCGCTGGCCGTGGCGGTGTCGCCGGTGAGCTCAATGCGCACACTGGCGCTTTCATCATATTCCGAGCGATAATCCCGCTCCGTGAACATATCGCCATCCGCCTGGTTGGCGTTCGTCTGCGTCTGGGTGGAGGAATCCTCCGTCGAACCGGAAGCGCTTTCGGCCGGGCTCAAAGCCGAGCCGGCCGGTTCCGATGCGCCGCTGCATCCGGCGAGCATGCCCAAAATCAACGCAAACACCAGGACGGCGGTTATTCTTTTTTTTCATATACAAAACCTCCTTTCCGTCAAAGCTCCGCCATGGCGGTTTCTTGTCTGGATACGGCGATTTCAAGGTTCCCGTTCCTGCAACGGATCTTGTCGATCATTTCCTTTTCCCGCTTGACATCGCGCAAGGTCACCTGATAGGTGAGCCGGAACAGGCTGCCGATATTGGTGGTCTTCACGCATACCAGCTCATGGGAAACCGTATAGCTTTCAAAAATATCCTCAAATACCCCGGTGTAATCCAAATCCTCCGGGATGGTGATGGTAACCGTCTTGTAGGCCGCCGCGTTTCTTTTCGCGCCCAGATCCAGGCGGTTATAGAGCAAAAACATCGCGCACATGACCACCGTAAACAGCACCGCAAAGCCCAGATACCCCATGCCCGCGATCAACCCGGAGCCCATGGCCAAAAACAGAGCGCAAATCTCCTTGGCCGTGCCGGGAACGGAGCGGAAGCGAACCAGGCTAAAGGCCCCGGCAACGGCCACCCCGGTGCCCACATTGCCGTTGACCAGCATGATGACCACGCAAACCACGGCCGGCAAAAGCGCCAGGGTGACCACAAAACTCTTGGTAGTATGGATCTACAGTTTATCAACAGCTTAATTCCCAAGCGCAAGGCCAATCTGGAAAACGCGCTCGGAGAAGTAGAACGACTCCGCAGGGAACTCGCCGAGATTGAAAAAGCAGAGCAGGCAGCAAGCCGCGAACTTGAAATGATCTTGTCCTGGGCCGAAACCTTCGACGCGGCTTCCCGCGAGACGTAGCGATCCATCATTGCCATGTTGATTGATCGAATTGTGGTGTATTCAGATTATCGGCTTGACATCCATTTTCGTATAACTGTTCAGCAGTATTGGGGAAAAGCCTCATGAGAGATCCAAAATAGCGCAAGCCCCATGCCCGGATCATCATACCAGGCATGGGGCTTGCGTTTGCGATGGTAGAATCTTGGTTTTCTGTCTTCTGTGTATGATTTACCAGTTCACCAAGCATCAGCCATCCAGTTCGACCAGACAGTATTCGACATTGCCGGCCCAGTCTGCGCACATCGACCAGCGCCGATACGCATCCAGCGACTTCTCCGGATCATACAGCACGATGGCGTGCTCCTCGGAATCGATTTCCACGTTGAAGTACTCGCTCAGCTGATCCTGCCCGCCCGTCTCACGCACCGGCGTCTCGATGAGTGCGCTCTCCAGATATTCTACTGCGCCCATTTCGTCCGTCGCGCTCAACGCATGCGCCTCGACGTACGCATTGCGTTCCGCTTCGCCGCCCTGTTCGCCTGCGCTCAGGCACACCTTCAGAGATGACATCAGCTCCGCGACCGACGGCTGCTCCCCGGCAAACCACACATACACGCCAAAGCGATATGTGCCTTCCTCGCCGGGCTCGATGCGCACTTCAAACCGCACGTGCTCCAGCTGCACTGCCGTGAGTTCCACCTCCGGCAGATTCTCCACCGCTTCCGGCTTCGCTGCTTCGGGATCCCTCAACGCCCAGTCCACGTACTTGGCTACGTTTCCGCTCAGCAGTTCATCGATGCGCAGCAGAACGCCGGCTTCGCCGTTTCGCATCTCGATCCATTGAATTTGCTTTTCCTGCCATAGCCGCGCCAGCTGCAATCCGGACAACATCAGACTGTGCTGCGCATAGCTACCATTATCTTCAGGCTGCGCAATGACCAACAGCATATTCCCATCTGCCCAGTCTTTATTATTCAGCACGGCCAGCAGCTCATATTCATCCAATTCGTAATCCTCATCATAGAGGATACCCAGTTCTTTCAGCCCGGCACCTGTTCCCAGATAATCATCATAGAGCACATTTCCCTGATACTCTACGAAAGGCAAATCAAAATTCGGCTGAGGCTTGGGACTCGCCGTTGGGCTCGCCGTCGCCGTCGGACTCACCGTCGCTGTCGGACTCACCGTCGCTGTCGGACTCACCGTCGCCGTTGGGCTCACCGTAGGTGTCGGGCTCACCGTCGCCGTCGGGCTCGCCGTTGCCGTCGGGCTTATCGTGGGCGTTGGGTTCACCGTGGGTGTCGGATTCACTTGCTCGCGTACAAAACTCAGTGTCAATGTCTTGCCCTCGTACACGCTGCCGATGATGACCATATTCCCTGATATGCTCACGCCACTGCTGGGCTGCGCCTCCACCTGACTGAATTGGTATCCCGCATCCGGTACGGCCTCCAGCGCAAAAGAGGATAGGCGATCCACGGTAAACTCGCGCGTACCCGTATAAACCGTCCCATCTATGCGCACCGCCCCGCCCGCGCCGCACACTACCGTGATTATATGTTCCTCCGGCAGCGTCGTGCTGATTTGCGTGGCACGATTTTCCGCCGCCAACCCGGCCGCAGGCAGGAGCGCGAATAGCGCGGCCAGCATCCATATAAGGTATCTTTTCAACTGCGCCATGCCTCCCTGCAAATCATTTTACTCATTGCGCTTATTTCGCCGAAATGGTGAAGCTCATCGTCCCCGTGTAGTCGCCCGCCGGCGCCTGCTGCCACTCTTCAGCGGTGATGTTAATGTTCATCATTTTTGAGCTGGGAAGGCTGCTGAAGTTGCTGAATGAAAGCTCATTGGACGAAACCGTAAAGGCGATCGTTCCGTCGCTTCCATTCGTCATGCTGCCGCTCGCCGCCGTCTCCACCGTGATTGACTCGGCGTTTGCAACCTCCGTGAGCTGAACCGTCAGCGCAGTGCTGGTCGCGTTGGGCTCAATGGTCAGCGTGGAGGGGATGATGATGGTGTAGGTCGGGGCATCGGGACCTTTGATGGTGGTGGTCAGCGTGGTGGACGCGGTCGAGTCATCCTCGTCATAGGTGCCTTCCGCCAGCGCGGCGGCGCAGAAGATCAGGCTCAGGGTCAGCAGCGCGCAAAGCAACTTTTTCATGTAAATACGCTCCTTTCAATATCAGACACATAAATCTCGATCGTTTCCTGTTCTCGCCCAGGAAAGCAAGTCATGTACGGGCAACTTTACCCGTTCCGTCCAGTTTACCAGATTACCTCTCCTCCATCCTCGAAACCTTCATGGTCGGCATTAAATCCGGTGGTGCTCAGCGAGAGCTTAAAGGTCAGCGTGTCGCTGTAGTCGCCCGCAGTCTTGCCGTCGGTGGACTCCGTGAGTTCCATCGTCAGCGTCGCCGCCGCGGGAATGACCTCGCCGCCCGTCCAGCTGAGCACGGCGTTGCCCGCGTTCACGGCCTGGCTGTCCTTCTCTACCTTATAGCCGATAGTGTCGCTGCCGCCCGCCAACTTGAGGCTGAAGTTATTGGCCGAGCTTTCCAGCTTCACGCTCAGGGTCTTGCCGGATTCCAGCGTGGAACCCGTGCCGATGGAAATCTGCATGGTGGCGGAAGTTTCGCCCTGGAGAATGGCGACGCTGGCGGGAATGACGACCGTGTAGCCCGTCCCCGGCTCCGGCACGGTGTAGGTCACCGTGGTAGAACCTGTTCCGCCGTCGGTGGTGATTTCGGTGTCCGCCAGCGCCACGCCCGCGCACAGCAGGCTTAGCGCCAGCAAAAGGCAAATCGGTTTCTTCATGCTTTTCCATCCTTTCTTTTCTATTCCACAATCAACACCGTTTCCGTGTCGGCGTTGTTTGTTGGGGTCTTGTCGCTCATGCGGTAGGGCTGCACGTGCAAAATGACGTTGTACTCGCCCGGCTCCAGCGCGCGGGTGAGCGTCACCTGGTTGCAGTACTGCCCCGGCGGGATAAGCCCCGTGGTGAAGAGCACTTCATAGCTCTCCTCGCCGGTTTCCTCATCCACGGTGGG
>DVJW01000047.1 GCA_018716505.1 Candidatus Faecaligallichristensenella faecipullorum
GCCCTCGCCGGTCTTCATCTCGGCGATGCGGCCCTGATGCAGCACGATGCCGCCCAGAATCTGCACCGGGAAATGGCGCATGCCCACCGAGCGCCAGGCGCCCTCGCGCACCACCGCGAAGGCCTCGGGCAACAGGTCGTCCAGGCTTTCGCCCTTTTTCACCCGCTCCTTAAACAGCGCGGTCTGTCCCCGAAGCTCGTCGTCGCTCATGGCCTTATAGCGCTCTTCCAACGCCTCCACCTTGCGCACGATGACGTTCAGCCGCTTGATTTCGCCCTCCCCGGAGCCGCTCAGCAGTTTTTTTATAAAATCAAACATATTCTCCTCCATACAATCTTTGCACAATTATCTGTTATTATACCATCCGCTTCCCCTCCAGCGCAAGCCGGGGAATGTAGCGTTTGGGTTGATTCCATGATTTCAGAGGGCGCATTCCGTCTTTATTGACGGAGTTTTTCGCGCGCGCGTTCCCCTTTATGCCCTAATTTTCCAATTCCAGCCGGTTCAGTCCTTCCCGGCCGAACTCAATTTCCTCCATAAGCGCCTGATAATAGGCTTCGGCGGCCTGTTTGCGGCTTGTGGCCAGGCGCGCGCCTTCCTTGGTCAAAAAGCCGCCGTACAGATGGCACAGCTTGCGGTTATATTCATTTACAAAGCTCTCGCCGCCCTTTTGCAGGATATGTCCATCCCGCGTTTCATACAACGGCTGGCGGTGATGCCCCTGATACAGCAAGGTGCGGGCCACGCCCAAAGCGCCGCACACATCCAGCTTGTCCGCGTCGAACAGAATTTTAGCCTCCAAACTCTTCGGCGGATTGTCGCTGCGGAAGCGATGGGTGGAAATGGCGTCCGCCACCCGGTCCGCGCTTTCCCGGGGCCATCCGCTTTGGATCAGATAGTCCCGGGCCAGCTCCGCCCCCACCCGGGCATGGCACAGGGCGGGATTTTGATTTTGCGCCGGGCGGCCGATGTCGTGCAGCAGGCAGGCGGCCACAAGCACCCGCAAATCGCAATCCGGCTCGGTCCGGGCGATGCGCAGGGCATTGCCCAGCACCCGGTACACATGCTCCAAATCGTGGGCCGCGTCGCCCGACAGAACCCGCCGCACATGGGCCTCCATTTGCCGGTACTCGCTTTGGCTCATGGGAATTTTCATGGAATATGCCCCCTTCTTTTCTGCGCTATTTTGCCGGCCAGGACCACAGCGCCCGCTCGCTGGTGGACACGGCCAGCGCCCCGGCCTGCAGGGCCTGAACCACCTCCATGGGTTCGGTGGCCATGCCCCCGGCGATGACCGGACGCTTTAACTCGCGGCTCAAGCGGGTAATGGCCTTGGGCACCAGAGCGGGCAGCACCTCCACCATATCCGGCCCGGCCGCGCTGAGCAGCTTCGAGCCGTGATTCAGCGAGGCCGAATCCATCAAAAACAGCCGCTGTATGGTCATGAGGCCCTTTTCCGAGGCTCGCTTGATCAGCGGCGAGCGGGTGGAAATCAGCCCGTCCGGGCGGGCATATTGGACGCACCAATCCACCCCGGCCGCGTCTTTGCCCAGGCCCTCGCACAGATCCAGATGGACAAACACCCGCTTGCCCGCCCCATGGGCCACATCGCACAGCGCGCTCAGGTTCAAAATAGAGCCGCCCAGAATAAAAATCGCGCGCACCGGGCTCAGCGCGGCCCGCTGAACCCCCTCCATATCCCGCACCGCGGCGATCACCGGACAGGATTTGAGTCCCGACAAAAATTCCTGATCCACCAAACCGTCCCCCCAATTGGCATGGAAAAAGGAAGCGGCCGCTTGGGCCGCTCCACCGCCGCGCCGGATACATTTGGGACTGCGCCCTCTCGTTTATCCTTCAGCGGCCTGAGAATATTTTAATAGCTGTTTTCCTTGATAAACCGAATCAGCTCATCCACCTGGCAATGGGCCATGCAGATTACGGTATCCGCGCCCCCGTAGTAGATGGTGATGCGGCCGGTTTCAGCGTCGCTGAGCGCGGCGCAGGGGAAGGCCACGTTGGGCACGTCGCCCACGCATTCGTACTGGGTCTGCGGGCTGAGCAGATAGGGCTTGGTGCGGTATTTCACCTTCCAGGGCTGATCGATATCCAAAATCGCGGCGCCAAAGCTGTACACAAAGCCGTTGCAGCTGTTGAGCACCCCATGATAGAACAAAAGCCAGCCCTCCTGGGTCTCAATCGGGATGGGGCCCGCGCCGATCTTCTTGGACTGCCATCCGCCGGTGGTGCCCATGACATAGCGGTGCTTGCCCCAATAGGTCATATCCGGGCTTTCGGAATAGTAGATATCCCCAAAGGGGGTATGGCCGTTGTCGCTGGGCCGGGACAGCATGGCATAGTTTCCATTGATCTTGCGGGGAAACATGACCCCATTGCGGTTGAAGGGCAAAAACGCGTTTTCCTTTTGATAATAGGTTTTGAAATCATGCGTTACGGCCACGCCGATGGTGGGGCCATGGTAGCCGTTGCACCAGGTCACCACATACTCGTCCCCAATCTTGCAGCACCGGGGGTCATAGCCGTATTCAAAGGGCCCGATATCCTCGATTTCGTTGACCAGATTCCAGGTTTCCGGATCAATATCCCAATGAACGCCATCCTCGCTGAAGGCGCTGTGGATGCGCATTTCCCGCTCTTTGTTATCCACCCGGAACACCCCGGCGAACTTGCCCTCAAAGGGCACCACCGCGCTGTTGAAGATGCTGTTGGCACAGGGGATGGCGTTGCGGGGCACGATGGGGTTTTTGCTGGAACGCCAAACCACGTCGGTCACCCCCTGGGGCCTGTCCTCCCAGGGAATATTGGGCAAAGCCGGTCCGATGATCGTGGGCATAAATGGACTCCTCCTTTACGCTACGGATGAAAGCAAAAATGAAAAAGGGGAAGCATAAACACTTCTCCCTTTATATTCGATTTGGCGGGCCTTTTTCCTGCCCGCCAAACCGCAAAACGTCAATTTTAGCCCGGAGACTCGGAGTTCATCGCGGTCTTGGGCAGGACCATGCCGTTGACCCCGAACCGCGTGCTCAACACCCCGGAAATCTGATCCATGTAGGCGCTCAGGCTGTCGTGCGCCTCGGTGGCGGACTGGCCCTGGCTCAAGAGCTGGGCGTATTCATCCATGGTGCTCTCCATGAGGCCATACAGGTTTTCATCCATCAGCGAATAATTTTCCCCGTAAATATCCCGAAGCATATCGTTCAAAAGATCCGCCGCGTACAGATACCGCTTCACCTCGGGCAAAAGCTCCCTCTGGGCGTCGGTACTTCTGCGGCTCATCTCATCAAAGCCGGACAGGGCCTGATTGAGATTGTCCTGTATGCGCACGGCCAGCTGATCCCGCGTGCCGGACAGCTGCGCGCTCAGTTGGTTCTTTCCAATCTGAGCCACCAGCGCCCATGCGAAGAGGGCCACCACCAGCGCCAGCCCCACCCATATAAAGGGCGAAATCTGACGGTGACGGTAATCGCGCCGCCGCTTTCGTTGCAGTACGTTCATTTGTCCTCCTTACTTATCCGCGCCGGGGCGGACACGCTGTGCGTTTTATAAAACCGTTTGAGGATATGCAATTATAAACTATAATATACGCCGTCTTTCAAAAAAATCCTCTTTTTGTCGAAGGATTTATGCGCATACTCTATTTTTTATTCGCTTATATTCGATTTTTGTGTATAAACGGTTCTTTTTTTCAGGATTAACACGTTTTTGCTCCATATAATTCCAAATTTTGCCATAAAATCAGGCCGGGGCGCTTGAAAACCGCACCCGGCCTCTGAATAATATTTGTTTTAATATTCATTATCCACCTGAATCACACAGCGGTAGCGCGCATCCAGCTGGCTCATGGCACGGCTGACCTGCTCCACCGCGCTGACCCGATCCTCGCTGGACAATTCGCAGGGCACCACCATATCAAAAATCAGATTGATCCGGTTTTCGCCGTCGGTGAGCCGGAAGTCGTGGATATGGAAGGCCGGATTGACCTGTTTAACCGCCTGTTTAACCTGCTCCATCAGCTGCGCGGTGCGCTCGTTGTTCACCGAGATGGGGTCGCAGTGAATCACGATTTCCACGCCCAGCGCCTGATAGATGCGATGCTCCATGGCGTCAATGACCTCGTGAATCTTGACGATGTTGATATCGTCCGGCACCTCGGCGTGTACCGAGGCCATGGTGCGGCCCGGGCCATAGTCATGTACAATCAGATCGTGTACCCCCACGATGCCCTGGCCCTGCATGACCATGTCCGCGATCTTTCGGGCCAGCTCCGGATCGGCCTTGGTGCCCAACAGCACGTTTATGGTATCCCGGGCGATGCCAAAGCCCGAATACAGAATCAGCAGCGACATCATCAGCCCCACCACCCCATCCACCGGGAAGGGCAGATAGGGGGAAACGATGGAGGAGATCACCACGGCCCCGGTGGCCGCCACGTCGTTCAGGGAGTCCTGGGCCGTGGCGCGCATAACCGACGAGGAGATTTTCTTCCCGATATAGCGGTTATAGGAAAACATCCACACCTTGACCAACATGGACAGGATCAAAATGCCAATCAAAACCGGGTTCATGGACACTTCTTCCGGGTTGATGATCTTTTCCACGGAACCCTGAAACAGCTCCAGACCCACCATCATTATAATGAAAGAAATAATCAGCGAGGAGATATACTCAATGCGGCCATGGCCAAAGGGATGTTCCCTGTCGGGCCTGCGGCCGGACAGCCGCGCCCCGATCACGGCCACCAGCGAGGAGCCCATATCCGAGATGTTGTTAAAGGCGTCCGAGGTGATGGCCATGCTGCCGGTAATCATGCCGATGGGCAGCTTTACCGCAAACAGCAGCAGGTTGCAGATCACGCCCAACGTGCCGGCCAGCACGCCGTAGCGCTCCCGGACCGCCTCCTCCCCGGTCTGATGGGCGTTGGGCACAAACTTTCGAATCAAAAAATCAATCACTTTATTTCGCTCTCCAATTAATTCCCCTTATGGTGAAAGGGGGGATTCGGCGCGGGCCTTTTTCAGGATATGCCGCCTTTTAAAAGGGCGGAACCCCTCCCTCGCCAATTTTTTTATTATAGAAAAGCGCGGCTGCGTTTGTCAATCCAAACCCATTCATTCCTTTTCCAATCCGTGCCTTCAGGGTGTGTTCCGGCAATTCTTTAAAAATTCTTCACGGATGATTTACAATTTTTGGGGGCTATGGTATAATCAGAAGGAAACCAGAAACGGTTTCGCCTTTATATTTATTTTGATTTTAAAAAAGGAGAATGGGCGCTATGGCAAGAGTTGGAGACGAAGTCTTGAGCCAGTTCGAGAAAAAGGAAGAGGTCGCGCAGCCGGTTTGCACCGGTAAAAAGCTGCGCGTGGGCATCATCGGCACCGGTTGGATCGCCGAATCCCATATCGAAAGCTACAAGCGCATGCCCGATGTGGAAATCGTGGCCGGCGCGGATCTGATTCCCGGAAAGGCCGAGGCCTTCTTTAAGCGCTACGGCGTGGAAGGCGTTCACCTCTATCCGGATCATAAGTCCATGTTGGATAATGAGGAACTGGACGCGGTCAGCGTCTGCACCTACAATATGCAGCACGCTCCCTGCACCATTTACGCGCTGGAAAAGGGCGTAAACGTGCTCCTGGAAAAGCCCATGTGCGTGACCACCGAAGAAGCGGTGGAGATCATGCGCGCCGAGAAAAAGAGCGGCAAGGTTTTGTCCATCGGCTTCCAGCCCCGGTTGGACGAGAACATGAAGATGATCAAAAAAATCGTGGACTCCGGCGCGCTGGGCGAAATCTATTACATCCAGACCGGCGGCGGCCGCCGTCGCGGCATTCCCAACTCCACCTTCATCGAGAAGAAGACCGCGGGCATCGGCGCCCTGGGCGATATCGGATGCTACTCGCTGGATATGGTGCTCAACGCCATCGGCTATCCCAAGCCCTTGACCGTTACCGGCTACACCTCGGATTTCTTCGGCAAGAGCTACGAGTATTCCAAGCCCGAGAACGCCTGCCGCTTTAACGTGGACGACTTCGCGGCCGCGTTTATCCGCCTGGAGGGCGGCATCATCCTGGACTTCCGCATCGCCTGGGCCATGCACCTGGACACTCCCGGCGACACCATCATCATGGGCAAGAAGGGATCTTTGCGCATCCCCTCCACCGAGTGCTGGAACGGCAGCGTGGGCGGCCCGATGATCCTGTATACCGACGTGGCCGGCGCGCACACCCAGATGGAAATCCCGATCATCCCGGACGACGGCGTGGGCCTGTTCGACAAGAAGATCCGCTCCTTCCTGGACGCGGTCAAGAACGGAACCCCGGCGCCCGTGCCCACCAGCCAGATTTTGTACAATCAGGCCATCATCGACGGCATCAACAAGTCTGCCCAGCTGGGCCGCGAGATCGAGATCCAGATCCCCGAGATCTGATGAGGAGGCTTTCCCATGGAATATGGTCTTCAGATGTACAGCGTGCGCGACATCACCGACAAGGATTTGGACGGCGCGCTGAAAAAGGTCGCCGAAATCGGCTATAAATTCGTGGAATTCGCCGGCTTCTTTGGCCACAGCGCTCAGGAAGTCAAGGATATGTTGGACAAGTACGGCCTGCGCGTTTCGGGCACCCACACCGGTTGGAACGAGGTGGCCGATCACTTTGAGGAGACCGTGGCTTACCACAAGACCATCGGGAACAAGAACATCATTGTTCCGGGCGCGGATCTTTCCAGCCAGGAGAAGATCGACGCCTTCATCAAAATGGCCAACGAATTCCAGCCCAAGCTCAAGGCCGAGGGCATCGAGTTCCACTACCACAACCATGCCCATGAGTTCAAGCCCAACGAGGACGGCTCGATGATCTATCCCCAGCTGGTGGAAAAGACCAACCTGGGCCTGGAAATCGATACCTACTGGGCCTATGTGGGCGGCCAGGATCCCATCGAAATGATGGAGCGCCTGAAGGACCGGGTGCATGTGGTTCATTTGAAGGACGGCACCAAGGACGGAGAGGGCACCCATCTGGGCAAGGGCACCGCGCCGGTGAAGGCCGTCATCGCCAAGGCCACCGAAATGGGCATCCCCATGGTGGTGGAGAGCGAGAGTCTGACCCCGGACGGCGTTTCCGAGGTTACCGCCTGCTTTGAGTACCTGATGAGCCTGGAAAAATAAAGGATTACAGGAAACCCCCGCGGGAGCAAATCCCGCGGGGGTTGTCAGCGTGTCGAAAGAGTCGACACGCTGTCAGGAAAATGAATACTTCATTTTCCTGAGTTGCATCATTTTCTTGCTGCCTTCGGCAGCGGCCAGAAAATGATAAAGGAAGCGGCCACTTGGGCCGCTCCTCGCGGCGTACATGCCGCCGCTGCGGATTGAATATGAAGGGGCTACGGCCCCTTCATGCATCCCCAAACGGGGAAAATAGGTTTGTCAATGGTCTGAACCCCCGCGGGAGCAAATCCCGCGGGGGTTGTTTAATGGATTCAGCGCTTATCCACCACCTTGAGCTTGGGGCATTTTTGTTTCATGAATTCAGCCACCGGATCGGAGGTTTCGTCGTCGCAGGGGGACTCGCGAGGGATGACAATCATAAGGTTATCCAGGGTATACAGGAGATAGAGATTGGGTGTAAGGATCATCTTTTTAAAGATACCGTAGGCAAAATGACCAATATCCCCCTCCGGAATCCTTTCGTAGATCATCTGATCCGCCTCAAAACGAACCCGCCGCTTGTGCTCACCCTGAACCGCCAGAGCATTCAAACGCTTCAAAGCCTTATCCGCATAGCGTCCCGCGTTCAGCGTTAAACATTCAAAAATCCCCACCACGATTAGCAGGCAAAACAGGCCAAATAGATAAATGTTGATTCCAAACCGCGCCCGGTATAAAATGCTTACCATGATTATCAGATCAAACGCCAGGCTCAGCATTTTCCGTAGCCTAAGCTCTTCCTCATATGCCTCCACCAGCTGTTCCCTCTCCAGAGGCGGATATTCCAGTTCCATTCCTCTTTCCTCCCCCCTTTGCAAAAACAGGCATTCCCTTTGAATCGGAAATGCCTGAAATTTTGAATCATCCGGCGCCTTACATCTTCTCGGGCGATTCGATGCCGATCAGGGCCAGAGCGGTCTTGATGGTCTGGCGGGTCATGTCGGTGAGCAGCAGCCGGGCCGCCCGCACCCCCATGTCGTCATCCAGTATGCGCCGCTCATAATAGAACTTATTATAGGCCTGGGCCAGGTCCACGCTGAACCGGGTCACCAGCGAAGGCTCGTTGCGCTCCAGGGAATCCTGAATGATATCCGGGAACTGTTCGATCAGGCGCACCACATTTTGGGCCTCCGGGTCGGCCAGGCCCTCAAAGTTGGGTTGGGACGGGCACTCGCCGGCCTTGCGCAGCACCGAGCAGCACCTGGCGTGGGTGTATTGCACATAGGGGCCGGTCTCGCCGTCAAAGTTGAGCGCCCGATCCCACCAGAAGTCGATGTCCTTGATGCGGTTGTTGTACAGGTCAAAGAACACCACCGCGCCCACGCCCACCTGGCGCGCCACCTCGTCCTTGTTTTCCAGGTTCGGGCTCTTTTCCTCGATAATGCCCCGGGCCTTTTCGATGGCCTTGTTCAGCAGGTCCTCCAGATACACCACATGGCCCTTGCGGGTGGCCAAGGTGGCGCCCTCATAGCTCACCATGCCGAAGGAAACGTGCTCGCACTTCCTGGCCCAATCGTAGCCCATGAGCTCCAGCACCTTAAACAGCTGGCGGAAGTGCAGATCCTGCTGATACGCCACCACATACAGGCATTTTTCAAAATGATAGGTGTCCATGCGGTACAGGGCCGCGGCCAGATCCCGGGTGGCGTACAGCGTGGCGCCGTCCTTTTTCAGGATAATGCAGGGCGGCATGTTATATTCCTCCAGATCCACCACATAGGCGCCCTGGGATTCCACCAACAGGTTTTTGGCCTTGAGTTCATCCACCACCCGGCCCATCTTGTCGTTATAAAAGCTCTCGCCGGCATAGGAATCGAATTTCACGCCCAGAAGGTCATACACCTTGGCCACGTCGTCCAGGGTGATGCGCTTGAACCATTCGAAGGTCTCCAGGGCCTCCTGGTCGCCGTCCTCGATCTTCTTAAACCAGGCGCGGCCCAAATCCAGCAGGCTCTCGTCCTTTTCGCTCTCCTGGTCAAACTTCACATACAGCTTAACCAGCGCGTCCACTCCGCCCTTTTCCACCTCTTCCCGGCTTCCCCAGAGCTTGTAGGCGGCCAGCATCTTGCCGAACTGGGTTCCCCAGTCCCCCAGATGGTTGATGCCCACGCACCGATAGCCGCAAAAACTATACAACTTATACAGGGCGTTTCCGATCATGGTGGTGGACAAATGTCCAATATGGAAGCGCTTGGCAATGTTGATGGAGGAGTAATCGATGCAGATGGTCTTGCCCTTGCCGCTGTCATCGCCGCCATAGCGCTCGCCCTCTTTTTGGGCGCGGCTGAGCACCTCGCGGGCATACACCGCCCGGTCGATATAAAAATTCAGATAACCCTTCACCGCCTCCACCTTGGCCAGGAAGGGCGCGCTCACCGCCTCCTTCAGGGATTCGGCGATCATGGGCGGGGCTTTGCGCAGGGTCTTGGCCAGCCGAAAACAGGGAAAGGCATAGTCGCCCATGGCGGTATCCGGGGGAATCTCGATGGCCGAGGCCACATCCCCGGCGCTCAGACCGGTTTCCCCATACACCTGCTGAAGGGCCGAGACGATGTCCTCAGCGATGCTCATGCGAAAATCCATAGTTTCCACCTCAACACTCTATTTCATTGGATTTCATAAGTATACCATTGTTCTGGAAAGTCCAAAGCAGGCACCATTGGAATTTCCACAGAATTAACATTAAGTTTTGGGAATTTAAGCATATTCAGTCCGCGACCCATCGCCGCTTGGGCCGAAGCAACACCGTGACCTCAGACCGGTTATGAAAAAGTTGGCGCGCGAACGGTATCTCATACCATTTTGAGAGCAAATCCATGGCCCGGCGGACATTCCTTTGCTGATTTTCATGGGGCAATTTCAAGGTCATGATGGCCAGCCCTTCCGGTTTCAGGATTTCGGCCGCCTCGCCCATGATCTGGCAGGAAAGCATGGCGTCCATGCGCATATCGTTGACGATCACATCGCACCGCTCGCCCTGGCGCATATACTCCTGGGTGGTGCCCTTAAAGTGGGTCACACCCGGGTCCTGGGCCACCCTTGGATCCAGCATGGCCGGATCAATGGCCACCACCCGCAGGCCATAGCCCCGCAGAACCCGGGTCCATCCCCCGGGCGCGGCTCCAAAATCCAGGGCCAAACCGCTTGGGGGCAGGGCCACCGAAAAGGCCTCCACCGCCTCCATCAGTTTAAACTCGGCCCGGCTCACCTGATCCGGCTCTTTGGCAAACCGGCGGGCGCCGCCTGCCCAGGCGCTCAAATTGTCCTTGGCCCGGGACACCCCCAGATAGGCGGACGACGGCCCCTGCACGATGGACACAATCCATTCCGGATTTTTTACATCCAGGGGCGACAGATCCATGAGGCGATCGGACACCGCGCCATTGAGCTCAAAGCGCTTATAAGGCCGTTCGCCCTCCCCCCAAAACACGGTTTGAACCGAAAAGCTCTTGGGCGTTTGGACCCCTTTAAACAGGGCGCGCGCGGCCTTTCCCAGGGTCTCAAGATCCTGATCATTGCCCGTCAACCCAATCTCCATCTGGGCCGGGCAAATATGGCGGATAAACACCGGGGGATGGTCGCGAAACGCCTGGGCCAGGCGCTGAAAGCCGCCCGGCGTCCGAGCCAGGCCAATCCCCTGATCCAGCCTGGTCAAATCGCTTATGCCCAACCCGCGTTCGGACATCTCGTTGAGTCCATACCCTTCCGAAGCGGCTTGGGTGGTAAAGATAAATCCCTCGTTTAATTGATGGATCAAGTCATTTCGCTCCTCATTCGTATCATTTGCCCCATGGCACGCCCGAAATCCGCATTTTCACAGCGAACCATCATTTACACTGAAATATATAAAGAAAAACCGCCGCAAACGGCCATCGTTCGTAGCGGCATGGCGTCCCCAGCGCGATTCGAACGCGCGGCCTTTCGCTTAGGAGGCGAACGCTCTATCCTGCTGAGCTATGGAGACAGAATTCCAACAGGGGGGAAATCAACGCTTCAAGCCGCCGGCCTTTTTCTTTATGCGCCACCGGCTCAGCCAAACCCCGGTTTGACTAAGGTTTATTATACCATGTTTAATCGTTAGCCGTCAACCCATCCATGCCGGAATTACCCTTGAAACTTTTTCTGCTCCCCGCGCACGGCCCGGGCGAACTCCTGGGGCGTTTTGTGGACGAACTTTTTAAAGATTTGGCCAAAGTAGACGGCATCGGTATAGCCCACCTTTCCAGCCACCTCATAGACCCGGTCGTCGCCCGCGCGGATCAACTCCATGGCCTTTTCCACCCGAATGCGCGACAGACATTCCAAAAAGCCCGCCCCGGTTTCCCGCTTAAACACCCGGCTCAGATAGCAGGGGCTCAGATGGACATGGGAAGCCACCTGATTCAACGTCAATGGAGTTTGGTAGTTTGCGTTCATATAATCCAGGGCCTGGTCGATTTCCGGTCGGGTATGCGCCTGGGTGCGCACCCTGCGCGCCGCGTCCATGAGCACCCCACGCACCACCTTTTCCAGTTGATTCAGGCTTTGGGCCGCGTTTAGCCGGTTCATGGGATCCATGCCCGCGGCCCAAGAAAAATTGCCCTGATCCTGGGCCATTTGGATTACCCATTTAAACAAGCCGCGAAAGCCTTCCCGACAGGCCTGAAGCCGAATTTGCCCACGCCGGGCCGCCGTCCAATATTGATCCAGCGCCATATCCACTCCCTCAAAATTTCCCTTCCTCAGGGCTTCCACCAAATGTTGTTCCCAGGTGTGGGGCGCGCCCGCGCCCAGCGGACCCACCACCATGCCGCGCCCGGCCGGGGCCAAACTGATGGTAAACTCGGCCTCACGAAGCAATTGATTGGGAAAAGCGGGCCGCGTCCGGATCCGCCCAGGGCCAAATTCCAACCCGATCCCAGGCGTTCGCATATCTCTTTAAGTAACCGCTCGGCCTGGGCCATCATGGTTTCCTTGCCCAGGGGCGCGATCAGGAAAAAGTCCTTTCCAATAATCAAGGCATGGCCCTTTTCCCGCTCCATGAACGAATCCAGGTCGCGGCGAATGGCGCGCAAATCCTGGATCTCATCCCCATCCGCCGGATAAAGCAGCCCACCCCAGCAGGGCGTACTCAGCATGGACAGGCCATATTCCTCCAAATCCTCCAGGGCCTCGCTCTCCTTATCGTAAAAGCCCCGGGCCAGATCGGCCAGGAGAAAGCGCTGCAGCCTGCGCTCGCTGGCTTTTGCCTGGAGAAAATCACGCCGGGCCGCCCGGCTTTCCTCCAGCTCGGTCATGGCCCTTTGAATTTGCGCCTCCAATTCCGCATTTTCCACCGGCTTGAGCAGGTAAGCAAAAGCGCCGTAACTAATGGCGCGTTGGGCGAACGCAAATCGGTCATAGCCGCTCAAAATAATTATTTTGACAGAAAGGTTGGCCGCGTGCAGGCGCTGAATATATTCCAATCCATCCATCATGGGCATCATGACATCGGTTATAACAAGATCCGGGCGCATTTGGGCGGTCATCTCCAAGGCCTGTTCCCCATTTTCCGCGCATTCCACCCGTTCAAACCCCATGGGCTTCCATTTCAGGGTATCGCGCAACCCTCTTCGGATAATGGCCTCGTCGTCCACGATTAAGGCGCTGTATGCCAAATTCATCCCTTCCCTTCGCCCGTTTCCTCGACCGGAATGCGCATCCAAACGCGCGTCCCCTTTCCGGGTTCGCTCTCAATATTCAGCCCATGGCCAGCCCCATACCGCATAACCAGCCGCTCGTTTACATTGGCCAGCCCATAGCCGTATCGCGCGTCGTGGCTGCTGGCGGGCGCGGCGAGCAGGCGCCCGGCCTGGCCGCTCTCCATGCCCACCCCATCGTCCTCCACCATCAGAAAAACCGCTTCTCCCTCCAAACGCGTGGTCAACCGCACCCTCCCCCGCCCGGGCTTGCCCCTTACCCCGTGGCGCAGGGCGTTTTCCACCAGCGGCTGTAACACAATTTTGATGATATAATACCGGTTCACCCGCTCATCCAACCGGTATTCGGCGACGAATTTGTCCCCATAGCGGATGGCCTCAATATGAAGATAGGTCTTCACATGCTCAATTTCCCGCTCAATGGGAATTTCGCTCAATCCATCGGACAGGCTGATTCGGTAAAACCGCGCCAGGGCAACCATCAAATCCGCGATCTCCGCAATACCCGCGCCCTTGGCGATCCAGGCCGCGCTGTCCAGGGTATTGTAAAGAAAATGCGGGTTAATCTGGGATTGCAGCGCCTGAAGCTCGGCGCGCTTCAGGGCGTCGTGTTCCTGATCCCGCTGCCGAACCAAAGCCTGAATCCGGCCCAGCATATCCTGAAACGCATGGGTCAACTTTCCGATTTCATCCCCGCCTGAAATCGCCATATCGGGCAGGCGGAACTGCTCATAATCCACATGATCAATGGCCCAAGCCAGCCGGCCGATGGGCTTAAACAGCCAATGGGCCATGATCAAGGCGCCTGCCACCATAAGCAGAAGCAATCCGGCGGTGAGCCCAGCCAAAAGCGATTGATAGGCAAACATATCCTGTTTCAATTGATTTTCGGGAATCAGGTTCACCAATCGCCAACCGGTCACATGGGAAGTGCTGTAGGAAACCATATAACGCACCGCGTTCAAGGTCACCTCAAAATATCCCTCCGGGGAGGTGAGCCGCTGTCTCACCAACTTGCTCACGGTGTCCTGCTCGGTAAAATCTCCATCCCGGTTGATGACATAGCCGTCCGGCGCAATGGCCAGCACATAGCCGCCAGGTAAAGTGGCATCTTTCATCAGGGTGTTGATGCGCCCGGCATCGATATGCCAAATCAGCACGCCCAGCCGTTCCCCGGTGTCAAAGGAGAGGATATTCCGGCAAAGGGCAATGCACCCCTCAAAGGCACGCTGATTTTGAGCGATTTGAAGGTTTCTGAACACCGGCCTACTGAACCAGCAGGCATCGGTCATGGCCACCTCCATCCGCTCATAAAAATCCGATCCGGTATATTCTTCCCCCTTTAAATAGAGCTCTTTCTCGTCCGGCAAGCTGACGATTCTAAGGGAATCCAGCACGCCATCGGGCCGGTAGACCGCGCTGTCCACGATATCCGACCGGCTGGCGATCAAGGTCATCATGGATTTATTGTAATTGCGCCGGTTTTGAGCGTTGTCATAGGAGTTGGACAGATAGGTTTGAATCGCGTTCTGCATGGCCAGGTCAAAGGACTCGTATTCGTAATTGTTCAGCCAATGGTCAAAATTATCCCGAATTTGGTCGCTGAGCGCCATGGAAAGTTTTTCGCTGTTGGCCCTTATGGCATGATCCAGGCGAAAGAGGGAAAACAGGCCCAAAACCAAAAAAGGCAACAAGCCCACCAAGACCAGGCCCATTAGAATCCGCCGTTTCAGGCTCAAATGGCAAACCTTTCGTTTGGCTTCGCGCATCCGTTTAACACCTCAATCTCATTGTACGCGAAAACGACATAAAAATCAAGGATGAAACCGGATGGTTAAACCGTATAATTGCGCCCATCATTTAATACAGATTCAAAATCTGGACAATATTGCCTTACCAAAAGCAAGAATGTCACATTGTGTTTTTGTTATGTTTGTGTATAATACAGGTATACCATTTGTGAACAGTTCATGTACACAATATGGCAAAATTTTTTAAAAGGAGTGTGCTCTCATGAAAAACTTCGCCAAGCTGCTGTGCCTGGTACTGTGCCTGACCCTGGTTTTGACCGCGGCCAGCGTCGCGATGGCCGAGTCCGGCGCCACGGATGAACTGGCGTATACTGGCACGATCACCATGTATGCCCAGGCATTGAGTCCTGACGAACCCACCGAAACCAACCCCAATCCGCCTACGGCGTTCCGCACCGTAGCCGAAGAATATCAGAAGCTGCACCCCGGAATCACGATTGAATTCATCCCTCAGCTCACCGGCGGCCAGGACTACTTGACCTGGTTGAAGACCCGCATCGCTGGCGGCCAGGCGCCGGATATTTTCTGGACCCATGCCAGCCAGATCAACGGCGGCTATATTCCCACCGGTTCCACTGTCGAGCTGAGCGAATATCTGGAGCGCCCCAACAAATACATCGAGGGCAACGAAAAGTGGATCGATACCTTCTATGAATCGGTATTGGCCACCAACCGGGGTCCGAACGGCGAACAGCCGGTCATCAACGCCGACTATGTGGGCACGGCCGTATATTACAACAAGGAACTGTTTGATAAGGCCGGCATCGATATGAGCAAGACGCCCGAAACCTGGGCCGAGTATGTGGCCATTTGCGATCAGCTGAAGGCCGCGGGCATCACCCCCTGGGCGTTCTCCTTCGGCAACAACCAGGATGACACCTCCTATGTCAACTGGTTCACCCGCCTGTTCAACACCAACTTCTATTATGATGAGTTTGAAGAGCTCAAGTGCATTGATCCCAACAAGTCCACGCTGAACATCGCCGAGGTCGTGGTGGGCTTCAAAAACGGCTACTTTGGCGTGGACAATCCCAAATGGCTGGCCTGGTGGGATCTGATGAAGGAACAGGTAAAGAACTACATGCCCAACGATTCCATCAGCGCCGCTTCCACCCGCGACACCGTGGCCTCCATGTTCTACAATCAGCAAATCGCCATGATCTGGGAGGGATCCTGGGCGGTTCGTAACTTCCAGAACGCCAATATCTCCTTCGAATACGGCAGCTTCCCCTTCCCCTATCCCACCAGCGAGAGCAGCGAGTACGCCACCGACTTTAACTCGGCGGGCTGCGTGGGCGGACCTCTGGCCGCTTTCCAGTACGCCATCTCCACCGAGCGCGCCAACAGCACCATGACCAACGACAAGCTGGAGGCCTGCATCGACTGGCTGATGTACTGCACCACCCCGGAGAACGACTCGCTGATCTGCAACGACAACATGTCCTTCATCCCCACCATCAAGGGTTCCACCCCGCTGGAAGCCAACGCGGGCCTGGTCTCCTTGCTGGAAGAGGATCCGGTGGTCATCGACGACGGCATGATGACCTTGGGCAACGAGCTGCTCGACGTGTACTACCGCACTTTCCAGCAGTATCTCCAGGATCAGGTGACCATGGATCAGGCCAAGGAAATCCTGCGCCCCGCGGTTGAGGAAGCCTTGGAGGATGCCATAGATAACATCGAAATGGATCTGACGCCCTACATCAAAACTGCCGAAACTGCCGAATAAACCGTCCTGACCCGTTGGGTCAACAATGCGTTTGAAGATTCTGCGGGCATGGGCTGCCCATCAGCCCGCCCGCAGAATTTTTTCTACCGCGCCGGCCGCCTTAAAGCGCCGCTCGCTTGGGCGCCGTTCATGTGGCGTTCCGCAAAAAACTGATAAACGGAGGAATACACATGGTTAATCCTGCCGCTCCACACAAGCTGAAGGTGCGCTATAACAAGCGCGAGGTATTGACGGCCATCCTGTTTCTGGTGCCCACCATGGTTATTTTGCTCGGTTTCAGCTATTATCCGGCCTTCGAGGCCATCAAGGGCTCTTTCTTCGAATGGGACGGCTTTAACGACCCCGAATGGGTGGGCTTTGAAAACTATGTCAAGCTGTTCAGCGATCCGGTATTTCAGATTTCGCTGAAAAACGTGCTCAAATGGAGCGCGGGCAGCATTGTCATTCAGCTGGTCGCCCCGCTCATCGGCGCGCTTTTGATCTTCAATTTGAAGAGCCGTCGCGCCCAATACTGGTACCGTGTGATCTTTGTTTTGCCCATGGTGGTGCCGTCCATCGTGACCATCCAGATTTGGACCTTTATTTATGAACCCACCATCGGCCTTTTGAACAACCTGCTCAAGGCCCTGAACGCCGAGTTTTTGGTGCGCAATTGGCTAGGCGAAAGCGCGCTGGTAATCCCCTCGCTGATCTTCATCGGCTTCCCCTGGATTTCGGGCTTGAACCTTTTGATCTACTACGCCGGCCTTCAGGATATTTCCACCGACGTGCTGGAATACGCCGAATTGGATGGATGCGTGGGCTGGAAACGGGTAACCAAAATCGAGCTGCCGCTCATCTTGGGCCAGGTTAAGCTGCTCCTGATCCTGGCGCTGGTGGGCACGCTGCAAAATGTGACGGTTCCCCTGCTGATGACCAACGGCGGCCCCGGATATGATTCCTATGTGCCCGGACTGTACATGTACTTCCAGGCCTTCCGTCTCGGCAATTACGGCATGGCCAACACCATTGCCACCGTCATGTTTGTAATCATCATGACTTTAACCATCATCAGCACGCGCATGAAGAGCAAGCTGAGCTGATTCATCCGAAAGGAGCGGTGCATTTATGCAGGCCACGCGCAAAAAAAGAAAACTCTTGCACAACCCTGTGCTGCATATTATCTTGATCATCCTGGTGTTCTTCACCTTTTACCCGCTGTTTTTCACGGTGATGACCTCCTTTAAGGACAACGAGCAGTTTTACGCCAACTTCTGGGCGCTGCCCAACCCGGTTATCTGGAAGAATTATGCGGACGCGTTCAGCAGCATCATGCCATATTTGGGCAACAGCCTGATTATCAGCTTTTTCTCCATCCTCGGCATCCTGCTGACCACCTCGCTGTCGGCCTATACCTTCGCCCGGCTGCGCTTCCCTGGAAAGGAAATCGTATTCCTTTTCGTGTTGGCGCTTTTGATGATTCCCAGCCTGCTCCAGCTCATCCCTCAATTCATTCTGCTGCGCGATCTCAGGCTGCTGAACTCGTATTTCGGCGTCATATTGGGTTACCTGGCCGGCAAACAGGCATTTTCCATCTTCATCATCCGCAGTTTCTTCGAATCCCAACCCGAGGAACTGTTCGAGGCCGCCCGAATCGACGGCTGCAACGAGGTACAGGCCTACGCCCGAATCGCGCTGCCGCTGATTAAGCCCATTTTGGGCACCGTGGCCATTATGTCGCTGCTGGATATCTGGAACGACTATCTGTGGCCGCTCATCGTGACCTCCGACCCCAGCAAATTCACCATTGCGCTGGGTCTGATGCGCTACAAATCCTCCTTCACCGGCACGGTGCTGTACGGCCCGCTGTTCGCGGGCTATGTGGTGACCGCACTGCCGCTGATTGTACTGTTCCTCTGTTTGATGAACAGCTTCATAGAGGGCTTGACCGCAGGTGCGGTAAAAGCGTAAAAGTCAAATCCCCCGGCCGTGCTGCCGGGGGATTTGACTTTGCGCATAAAAAGGCCATAGCGCCTGAAAGGAAGCATACGGCCTTTTTTATTTTTCCTTAGTCCGGCCCGGGCGGGTTTTTAAAATGCAGCGTACCCGCCTCCAACGTATCGCCACGGGTGGTGTAGAGTTCCTCCACCGTTACCAGCTGATAGCCTTTTTCCACCAGTTTGGGCACCAATTTCTCCACTGCCTCGGCCGTGGATTCATACAAATCGTGCATGAGCACGATATCCCCGTCCTTGACGTTGTCCATGATGGTTTTGACGATGGTATCGGCGTTTTTGTATTTCCAGTCTTTGGAATCCACCGACCAATTGACCAGCGCCAAACCGCCCGCATCCTTGACGCGCTGCTTTACCGTCTTATCCACCGCGCCGTAGGGCGGCCTGAGCAGCGTGGGATTTTCCCCGATGACCGACTTGATGGCCTCCATGGACTTGGTCACCTGCGCCGCCACCCCATGTTCCGAGAGCTTTTTGAGATTCTTATGGCTCCAGGTGTGGGTGGCAATCTGATGGCCGCCGTCATAGGTGCGCTTGAGGATCTTGCTGTAATCCTTTACCCGGTTGCCCACCACGAAAAAGGTGCCCCGGCCGTTGTATGCCTCCAGGGTTTTGACGATGCGCTTGGTCACCGGGGTATACGGACCATCGTCAAAGGTCAGGGCCACCATTTTTTGATTGGGATCAATAACCCGGCCGCCATTGGGCTCTCCGGTGGTTTCGGCCGCAGGGGATTCGGCGGGTTGAGCCGTGGGACTGGCCGCGGTGGGCTGGACCGCTGCCGCAGGGGGGGCGGTATGGTATACCCAAACCGCTTCCTGTATGGGCCTGATCTGCACCGCGGGCAGATACTCCTCAGCGCTGACCATGAGCGCCTTGCCCATATTGGATAGGATACCATTTATCATCAATGGCGCCGCGATAACCAGCACCATAAACACGATCCCCAAACTCAACCATTTCAGGTTGCCCTTGCGCTTGCCCCGGCCGCTTCTGCCTTGGGCATTCTTTGAAAATTGCCTTCCTCTGTTATTCATTTTTATATCCTCCGCTGTGGGTTATGCCGTTTAGACGCTTTTCCCCAGGCGGAAGTTGCAATATTCCCTACATTTTTGCCACAAATTCGCCATATTATGTGTGTTTAATAAAAAGCCCTACACTTAAAATGAATACAATCCTTCATTTATCTGCCAGCTTTTTCTCCAAGGCTCTATCCAGCGCATCCACCCCTTTGCTGAGCAGCGGAAGCGCCAATCCCCCCACCACCGCGGCGCCCAGCACCATGAGCACATGGTTCCTTTCCAGGGCGGCCAAGGAAAACCAGACCGGCAGCAGGCATATCGCGCCCACAAACAGCACGCAGCAGCCGGCAAACAGCACCACCCGGTTTCGGTTAAAGGGCATGCACACCCTGAACAGCACGATCAGGCCCACCAACACCGCGTACAAGGTGGCCATGGTGCTCAACTGTTCCGGGGTGCCGGTGGCCAGGGCGGTGAGCGCCTGCACCCCCAGCACGATGCACAGCGCGCCGGGCGCGGCCTGGCGGATCACGGTTTGCAAAAACTTGCCCTGTATGCGCGCCCGATTGGGCTCCAGGGCCAGGAAAAACGAGGGAATGCCAATGGTAATGGTGGAAAACAGGGTGAGCTGAATGGGTTCAAAGGGATAGCCCGCCCCAAAGATCAGGCTGATGATGGCCAGCAAAAAGGAGAACAGCGTCTTGGTCAAAAACAGCGAGGCCGAACGCCGGATGTTGTTGATTACCCGCCGTCCCTCCAGCACCACATGGGGCATGGAGGCAAAGTTGTTGTCCAACAGCACCAACTGGGCCACCTGGCGCGCCGCGTCACTCCCTGAGGCCATGGCCACCGAGCAGTCGGCCTCTTTGAGCGCGGGCACGTCGTTTACCCCGTCTCCGGTCATGGCCACCACATGGCCCTGGGCCTTGAGCGCGCGCACCAGCTTGCACTTTTGCTCGGGCGTCACCCGGCCGAAGACCTTATACCGGGCCGCAGCCTGCCGGATCTGTTCCTCGGTCTTCAGGGTGCTGGCGTCCACGCAAAGCTGGGCGTCCTTGAGCCCGGCGCGCCCGGCCACCGCGGCCACGGTCTTGGGATTATCCCCGGAAATCACCCGAAGATCCACATCCTGCTCGGCAAAAAACCGCAGGGTACCGGCGGCCTCGGGCCGGATCTTGTCGGCCAGGGTCAGCAGGGCCAGCGGCTTTAAGCCCTGGGGCAAGCCCTGTTCTCCCTGAAAATCCTGATCGCTTTGGGCCAACACCAACACCCGCTGGCCCTTCTGCGCGCATTCTTCCACCCGGCCGCGAATGGATTGGTAGTCCGCGCCCAGCACAAATTCCCCCGCGCCCAGCACCAGGCTGCCCAGCTTTTCAAAGCGCGCGCCGCTCCATTTGCGGGCCGAGGAAAAGGGCACCACCTTGAGGGGCGCGCTGCCCTGAATGGGCGGAAAGGCCGCCCTGAGCGCGGCAAAGGTGGGGTTATCGTCCTGCATGGCGCTGGCCAGGATGCCCATATCCGTTCGCACCTGATCCTCTGGGGCCGCCAGCGGGATGATGCCCTGAACCTCCATGCTGCCCTCGGTAATGGTGCCGGTCTTGTCCAGACAGAGCACATCCACCCGGGCCAAGGTTTCCATGCAGTACAGCTCCTGAACCAAGGTTTTGCGCTGGGCCAGGCGAATCACGCCCACGGCCAGGGCCACGCTGGTCAGGAGGATCAGCCCCTCCGGAATCATGCCCACCATGGCCGCCACCGTGGACACCACCCCGTCCTGCAGGGACTCATGAAGGATAAAGCGGGACTTGATAAACAGCGCGGCGCCCAGGGGTAAAATGACCACGCTGATCACCCGAATCAGGGCGTTCAGGGATTTCATCAGCTCGGAATTGGGCTTTTTAAGCCTTTGGGCGTCCCGGGTGAGCTGGGCGGCGTAATTGTCGTCCCCCACCTTATCCACCCGGGCGTTGGCCCGGCCCGAAACCACAAAGCTGCCCGACATCAGCCCATCCCCGGGCCGCTTCAGGATGGGATCGGATTCCCCGGTGAGCAGCGACTCGTTGACCTCGATTTCGCCCTCCAGCACCACTCCGTCCGCGCAGATCTGCATGCCGCTCTTGAGCACCATCACGTCGTCCAACACCAGCTCGCTCACGCCCAGCTTGACCTCCCGGCCCGAGCGGACGGCCAGGGCGGTGGGCGCCGAAATCACCGACAGCTTTTCCACGGTTTTTTTGGCGCGCAGCTCCTGAACCGTTCCAATGACCGCATTCAGGATAATCACAATCATGAACAGCGCATTCTTGTAGGAGCCCACGCTGATGACCAAAATCGCCAACACCAGATTCAACAGATTAAACAGCGTCATCAGATTGCCGCGCAAAATCTGGGCCGTGGTCTTGCCCGGCGCGCGGCTGGTTTGGTTGGTAAGTCCCGCCTCCACCCGGGCGCGAACCTGCGCTTCGCTCAACCCCTGATGGGCATCCGGCCTGAACCGCCCGGTCTTGCCGCTTTCCATTCCATTTCCTCTCCTTAAAAAATCCGGTTGATTTTCCAATATTATACCACGGAAAATTCCGATGAACAATCAACCCCAGGGCCCAAGCGCCCGTTCCGGGTGACGCCAGTATGATATAATGGTTAAAAGATTAAGGCAATTGACCCAAACGCCCTCTGCCCATACCCATCCGCTCTGTTCATCTGTCTTTTCCGGCCCGGACGCGCGCTCTTTACCAATTCTTTCGACGAAAGCGCCCCTGTTCGTGCTATAATATAGATAGATTTCTTACCCAGCGCGAAATCGCGCGAAAATAAACAATGGGGCCTTGCGCCCCGCAATGGGAGTGAATGCTGGTGGAAAATGTACGCCGCATCTTTGTGGAAAAGCGCCCGGGCTTTGACGTGGAGGCCCAGGGCCTTTGCGCTGATCTCAACGAGACGTTGGGAATAAAGGGATTGACGGGCGCAAGGGTGTTCAAGCGCTACGACGTGAGCGGATTGAGCGACGCGGAATACGAGCGGGCGGTTTCCGCGGTGTTCTCCGAACCCAACTGCGATGAGGTTTATTTCGAGACCCTGCCCGAAGTCCGGGGCCAGGTGTTCGCGGTGGAATATCTGCCCGGACAATATGACCAGCGCGCCGACTCGGCAGCCCAATGTATCCAGCTGTTTACCCAGGGCGAGCGGCCCCAAGTCAAGACCGCCACGGTCTATGTGCTGGAGGGCGATTTGGACGGCGAGACCATTGCGCGCATCAAGCACTACATCATCAACCCGGTGGTGAGCCGCGAGGCCTCTTTGGAAAAGCCGGAAACCCTGAAAATGAGCGTCAATGTGCCCGAGGACGTAAAGACCGTCACCGGCTTTACCACCTTGAGCTTTGAGGAAGTTTCCAGGATGGTCCGGGATCTGGGCATGGCCATGACCCCCAGCGACCTTCAATTCTGTCAGGCCTACTTCCGCGACGAGGAAAAGCGCGATCCCAGCCTGACCGAGCTCAGGGCCATCGACACCTATTGGTCCGACCATTGCCGCCACACCACCTTCCTGACCTCCATCGACCAGGTCACCTTTGACACCGATGCGCTGTGCGCGCCCATCGCCCAGGCCTACGGCGACTATCTGAAATGCCGCGACAAGGTTTACGCGGGCCGCCAGCGGGACGTCACCTTGATGGATATGGCGGTCATCGGCATGAAGGAGCTGCGCCGCCGGGGCAAGCTGCACGATTTGGATCAGTCCGAGGAGATCAACGCCTGCTCCATCATCGTCACCGCCACGGTGGACGGAGTGGAAGAGGAATGGCTGATTCAGTTTAAAAACGAGACCCACAACCATCCCACCGAGATCGAGCCCTTTGGCGGCGCGGCCACCTGCCTGGGCGGCGCCATCCGCGACCCGCTCTCCGGGCGCGCCTATGTGTATCAGGCCATGCGCATCACCGGCGCGGCCGACCCCAGGGTTCCGGTGAGCGAGACCCTGCCCGGCAAACTGCCCCAGCGCAAGCTGACCCGCACCGCCGCCGCCGGCTTTTCATCCTACGGCAACCAGATCGGCCTGGCCGCGGGCAAGGTGCAGGAGGTTTACCACCCGGGCTTTGTGGCCAAGCGGCTGGAGACCGGCGCGGTGATCGCGGCCGTGCCCCGCAAAAACGTGGTGCGCGAAGCCCCTGAGCCCGGCGATCTGGTGATCCTCTTGGGCGGACGCACCGGACGCGACGGCTGCGGCGGGGCCACCGGTTCCTCCAAGGCCCATACCGAAGAGTCCCTCTCCACCTGCGGCGCGGAGGTTCAAAAGGGCAACCCGCCCACCGAGCGGCACATTCAGCGGCTGTTCCGCAACGAGGAATTCGCGCGCATGATCAAGCGGTGCAACGACTTCGGCGCGGGCGGGGTGAGCGTGGCCATCGGCGAGCTGGCCCCGGGCCTGACCATCAATCTGGACGCGGTGCCCCGCAAGTACGAGGGTCTGGACGGTACCGAGCTGGCCATCTCCGAATCCCAGGAGCGCATGGCCTGCGTCATCAGTCCGGAAAACAAGGACCGCTTTATTGAAATCGCCCAATCCGAAAACCTGGAAGCCACGCTGGTGGCCCAGGTGGACGCCGAACCCAGGCTGAAAATGATCTGGCGCGGCAAGACCTTGGTGGATCTCTCCCGGGCCTTCCTGGACACCAACGGGGTGACCCAGCACGCCCAGGCCCATGTGACCGCCCCCAAGGCCGAGGAGGATTTCTTTACCCGCACGCCCCAGGCGCTTTTGGACAGCAAGAACCTGCCCGAGGCCTGGATGCGCAACCTGCAGGACTTGAACGTCTGCTCCCAGAAGGGCCTGGTGGAGCGCTTTGATGGCTCCATCGGCGCCTCCACGGTCATCGCGCCCTACGGCGGCAAGACCCGGCTCACCCCCAACGAAGCCATGGCCGCCAAGCTGCCGGTATTGGGCAAGACCGATTTCTGCACCTTGATGAGCCACGGCTACAACCCGTATCTCTCCTCCTGGTCGCCCTTCCATGGCGCGGTATACGCGGTGGTGGAATCCTTGGCCAAGATCGCGGCCGCGGGCGGAGATTCCTCCAAGGCCCGCCTCACCTTCCAGGAGTATTTTGAGCGCATGACCGAGGACGCCACCCGCTGGGGCAAGCCGCTGGCGGCGCTTCTGGGGGGGCTGGCGGCTCAGCTGGGCATGGGCGTGGCCTCCATCGGCGGCAAGGACTCCATGAGCGGCTCCTTTGACGATATCGACGTGCCCCCCACCCTGATCTCCTTCGCGGTGGCCACCGGGGACGCCAAAAAGCTCATCTCCCCCGAGCTCAAGGCCGCGGGCCACAAGCTGGCCATGATCGAAGTGGCCCGGGACGAGCGGGAAATGCCCGACTTTGAAACCCTGCTGCGCAAGTATGCGGCGCTGCATGAATGGATTCAGGAGGGCAAGGTCATTTCGGCGGCCACCGTGGGCCAGGGCGGCGCGGCCGCGGCCATCAGCAAGATGTGCTTCGGCAATCTGATCGGCGTTCAGCTCAGGGAGATCAGCGTCAAGGCGCTGTTCTCGCCCAACTACGGCTCCATTATCCTGGAATTGGCCGACGGCGTGGATTCGCTTCCGGGCACCCGGGCCATCGGCGAAACCATTGCGCAGAGCGAAATTCGGGTGGAAGAGGAGGTCATTTTGCTGGAGGACGCCATCGCCTCCTGGACCGCGCCCTTGGAACCCATCTTCCCCACCGTTCCCCGTCAGGCCGCGCCTGAGGCCGGATTCGTGCCCTACCGCGCCGAATCGCGCGTGAAGCCCTCGGTGCATGTGGCCAGGCCCCAGGTGTTGATCCCGGTCTTCCCGGGCACCAACTGTGAATACGACACCGAAAAGGCCTTCGAAATGGCGGGCGCGCGGGTCAAGACCGTGCTCATCCGCAACCTGAACCCCGAGGCCATCGAGCAATCGGTCGCCGAAATCGTTAACGCCATCAAGGGCAGCCAGATCGTGGCCTTCCCGGGCGGATTCTCGGGCGGCGACGAGCCGGACGGCAGCGCCAAGTTCATCGTCTCCACCTTCCGCAACCCGCGCATCGCCGAGGCCATGCAGGAGTTGCTGGAAACCCGCGACGGATTGGTGCTGGGCATCTGCAACGGCTTCCAGGCGCTGATCAAGCTGGGCCTGGTGCCTTACGGAAAGATCAAGCCCAAGCTGGACGTAAGCGATCCCACCTTGACCTTCAACACCATCGGGCGCCATGTGGCCACCACCGTGGACACCGTCGTCACCTCCAACAAGTCGCCCTGGATGATGTACACCGAACCCGGCGAGGTGCATGCCATTGCCATCAGCCACGGCGAGGGCCGCTTCGTGGCCAGCGAAGAGCAGGTCAAGGCCCTGCTGGCCAACGGCCAGGTGGCCACCCAGTACGCCGGGCCGGACGGCAAGCCCGCCCAGTGCGCACCTTACAACCCCAACGGCTCGGTTTGGGCCATTGAGGGCATCACCAGCCCGGACGGCCGGGTGCTGGGCAAGATGGGCCACAGCGAGCGCAGCGTGGACACCCAAATTGCCATCAACATCCCGGGCAACAAGGATCAAAAGTTGTTCCAGGCCGGCGTGGACTACTTCGCCCGCTAAAACTTATCGCCAAACCAGCCCCGCTTTTTCCGCGTTCGCCGGAAAAGGCGGGGCCTTTTCGATTCGGGCAGCTTGCCTGTAAATTGAAAATAAATTTCCAAAAACCTATTGACGGGATGGGCCGTTTGTTTTATAATATGATCAAGGTCAAAGAAGGTCAAATAAATGGTAAACCCGCTCATGACCGAAAAAATAATCTCATCCATCGATATGGATCGGCCCCCAAACGGGGTATATTGAATGGCGGGAGGGAACGCTATGAACGCACAAAAACTTACTCAAAAATCAATGGAAGCCATACGCGAGGCCCAAAGCGTGGCGGTTCAGTATCAAAACATGCAGATTGACCAGCCCCATCTGCTCTATGCGCTGGCCGGACAGGAGGACGGGCTGATCGGCGAACTGCTGACCAAAATGGGCGTCGATACCCAGCAGGTGGTGCGCGCCTGTGAACAGGCCATCGGGCGGCTGCCCCGGGTTTCCGGCCCGGGCCGGGATCCGGAAAAGGTCTATGTGTCCCCGGAGACCGACGCGGCGCTGAACGAGGCCGAACAGCAGGCCGCCCACATGCAGGACGAATACGTCTCGGTGGAGCATTTGATGCTGGGTCTGATGGAAAAGGCAAACAGCGCGCTCAAGGAAATTTTCAATCAGTTCAATATCAAAAAGGGTAAATTCCTGGAGGTCCTGCAGTCGGTGCGGGGCAGCGCCCGGGTGACCAGCGACCAGCCTGAATCCACCTATGACGTGCTGAAAAAATACGGCCAGGAGCTGGTGGAACTGGCGCGCAAGCAAAAGCTGGATCCGGTCATCGGCCGGGATAACGAGATCCGCAACGTGATCCGGATTTTGTCGCGCAAAACCAAGAACAACCCGGTTTTGATCGGCGAGCCCGGCGTGGGCAAAACCGCCATTGCCGAGGGCCTGGCTCAGCGCATTGTGCGGGGCGACGTGCCGGCCAGCCTGAAGGACCGCAAGATCTTTTCGCTGGACATGGGCGCGCTGATTGCGGGCGCCAAGTTCCGCGGCGA
>DVJW01000048.1 GCA_018716505.1 Candidatus Faecaligallichristensenella faecipullorum
CTTCTCGCCCCGGGCCGCGTTTCACTTGCCCGGGGTTCCGGCCCTGCGGAGCGCTAAGGCGCTGTCCTCGGGCCTCCAGCCGCGTAAACGCGGCCTCCGACCGGCCGTCACCGAAGGTGACAGGAAAATGATGCAACTCAGGAAAATGAAGCATTCATTTTCCTGACAGCGTGTCGACTTTTTCGACACGCTGCCGCGGAGCCCTGTTATGGGCTCCGCGTCATACTATGCCCGGGGCCGGATTTGGGTCCTTTGAAGGCCGGAAAAAGTCAAAAAGATTAACGCGCCAAAATCCTGAACCGATGTTTACATTTTCACTGGATGGTGGTAGGATATTAGGCGGACGCAAAGCGCCCCTGAAAAATGAAGACGCAAAGCGCCCCTTACCTACGAAATACGGGAGGATAAACCTATGGCTTTCTTGACGGAACAGGATAAACAGTATGTAACGCCTGAGGACATCTGCGCCCATGTGGGCGACGAGTACGGCAAATTCATGGGCGCCATCGTGCCGCCCATTTTCCAGAATTCGCTCTTTGTCAGGCCCACCGATGTGAACGGCGTGACCCAGACCGAGTACGCCTATACCCGGGTCAGCAACCCCACCATCGACATCGCCGAGCGCAAGATCGCGGCCCTGGAGGGCGGCGACGGCGCGCTGTGCTTCTCCTCGGGCATGGGCGCCATCAGCAGCGCCATCATGCACTTCGTGAGCGCCAACTGCCATGTGGTTCTGGTGGCCACCTCCTATGGCTGCACCCTGAATTTCATCAAAAACTACCTGCACAACAAGTTCGGCGTCACCTACACCTTGGTGCACGGCAACTCGGTGGAGGAAATCGAGCAGGCCATTCAGCCCAACACCAAGCTGATCTACCTGGAGAGCCCCTCCAGCCTGGTGTTCCATATGCAGGATCTGGAGAAAATCGCCGCCCTGGCCAAGCCCCGCGGCATCGGCACGGTCATCGACAACACCTACGCCACCCCCCTGCATCAGCAGCCCCTGAAGCACGGCATTGACATTTCCTGCCACACGGCTTCCAAGTACATGGGCGGCCACAGCGACATCGTGGCCGGCGCGCTGATCGCCAACCGGGAAATCATTCAGAGCATTTCCAGCAACGAGCGCGAGCTGTTGGGCAACAACATGGATCCCCATCAGGCCTGGCTGCTGATCCGCGGCCTGCGCACCCTGCCCGTGCGCCTGAAGCACCACGGCGAGAGCGCCCGCAAGGTGGCCGAGTTCCTGGAGAACCATCCCAAGGTGGAAAAGGTCTTCTATCCGGGCTCCAAGACCTATGACCAGCCCGAGCTGTACAACAAGTACCTCACCGGCGGCAACGGCCTGATGAGCTTTGTGCCCAAGGGAACCACCGAACAGGTGCAGGCCTTTGTGCGCTCGCTGCACTACTTCCAGAACGGATGCAGCTGGGGCGGATTCGAGAGCCTGGCCGTGACCGTGGGCATCGACGACGACGCCCGCGCCTTTGGCCAGCCCGAGAACCTGGTGCGCATCCATGTGGGCCTGGAGGATGTGGACACCCTGATCGCGGATCTGGAGCAGGGCCTCTCCAAGATCCCGGACTAAAAGCGAATACCATAAAGATAAAAGGGGTACGGTTCGCCTGAACCGTACCCCTTTACAGCGTGTCGAAAAAGTCGACACGCTGTCAGGAAAATGAATACTTCATTTTCCTGAGTTGCATCATTTTCTTGCTGCCTTTGGCAGCGGCCAGAAAATGATATCGGAAGCGGCCACCTGGGCCGCTCCTCGAACCGGCAAAGCCGGTTCTGCGGATTAAATATGAAGGGGCTGCGGCCCCTTCATGCATCCCCAAACGGGAAAAATAGGTTTGTTAACGGTCTGCGTGTTGACAAAGTCAACACCCTTCGGAAAAATGAATGCCACCGGAACCAACGGAAATTTTTATGGGTTCGACAGGGTACTGACTTCCTCAGCTCCCTGAAGCTGCGCCGGCTTTTCCACCGCGTAATCCGACCAGTCGGGCACCGCCGCGGCCCCGGACACATCGGCGGTGGTGGCGTAGCTGTCCACGGTCACGGTGTATTCGCTTTCGCCGGCTACATACACCGTGCCGTCCGTGCCCACCACGCTGACGCTGAGCCCCTTGTCGTCGGCAATGGCCCCCGCGCAGTTCAATTGGGTCAGGCGGCTGTCGCCGGTCACCGTCCAGGCCGAGGAGGCGTCGATGTACAGGTTGCACGTCCCGTCCCCGCCCTGGCCCGCGAATTGCTCATCCTGCACCACCGCGCCGGTGAGCGCGCTGCCGTTGACCATGTAAAAATCCAGGTTGGAGATGCTGTCCCAAATCACATCCCCCTGCATGGGCTGGCTGTCGGCGGTAAAGGTGCAGTCCGAGCCGTTGGCGCCTTCCTGGCCCCAGCCCCGGGCGTTGTTGTTGCCGGTGCAGCGCAGGAAAAATTCGCTGTCCTCGCTGTAGGTGATCTCCACCCCGCTCAAGAGCAGGTTGCACTCGGTGTTGGTGGTGTAAAGAAGGCCGCCGTTTTTGGAGGTCAGGCTGCCGCCCACCAGCTGAAAGGTGCTGTTCCCGATCTCGGCGTCCCCGGACATGGACTGATAGATGATGGCCGTCCAGGTGCAGTCGTTCTGCTCCAGATCCTGCATGTTGCCGGTGATGTTGCAATCGAAGAGGCGCACGCTGTTGAGCCCCTCAATGCAGATGGCCTCGGAATTTTCGGCGGCCAGGGTGGCGTTGGCCACCGAGATATCCGCGGTGCAATAGACCGCCGGGGAGCCGGTGCCGCTGGTGTAATACATGCCCCCGTCCACCACCATGGTTCCGCCGCCCCGGTCGCTGCGGATGGCGGCCGAGGACTCGCCCGCGGTGCCCACGTTCAGATTCCAGGCGTACAGCTTGCCCCCGCCGGCCACATGCACGCCGCCCGAGGTGTTCTGAGCCGTGGCGATGCTGGTGTCGGCCAGATAGGCCGTGCCGTTTCCATAGGCAAACACCCCCGCGCCCCCGGCCGCGTCGGTCTCAATGGTTCCCCCGGTCAGATAGACGGTCCCGTCGGTGGTCAAAAGCGCCGCGCCAACGCCGTAAAAGCTGGAGGCGTCGCCCCCGGCGCTCTGGCCGTTGATCCGGGTGATGATGGGGCTGTGCAGCGCCACCTGGGCCCCGCCGTGGATATGAATCGCGTTCTCGTCCACCCCGGTGGAGGCGTAGGTCTGGCCGGTGGTCTCGTTATCCTGGGTGAATTCGGTGGCCACCGCGTAGCTCTCGGGGGCCTGGCCCTCAGACATTTCCGGAGGGACTTCTCCCTCAGGCGGGGCCTGACCTTCAGGCGGGGCCTGACCCTCAGGCGGGGCCTGACCCTCAGGCGGGGCCTGGGGCAAGGTTTCGCCCTGCTGGGCTGTGGCCTGGGCATCCGTGGGGGCGGCCTGGGTTTCGGCCAAGGCCATGGTTCCTATGTTCAGCGCCATGGCCATGGCCAGGAGCAGCGCGAATAGCTTTTTCATAAAAATCACCCTTTCTCTGTTGAAACAGATTTGATTCTGTCTCTATCATACCACCTTCATTTGGCCAGTATATTAAAAAACCCTGAATATCTGCGGTCAAAACCCTAAAATCGTGCGCGAGGCCGGAAATACGGAGGTAAAAAAGGGAACCCCCCTTAAAGGAGTTCCCCTAAATTCTCCACCCTGTGTTTCCTTGAACCCTCAGAAAACCAGGTTTTCCCCTCCGCTATCCGAAGATTTCCCTGGCTTTGCGCATGTGCTCGATCACCTTGACCCCAAAGGGACACCGCTTTTCACACCCGCCGCACTCCACGCAATCCGAGGCGTTGTGTTTCAGGGCGCGGTAATGCTCGCGCAGGGATTCGGGCAGCGCGTCCTGCATTTCGGCCAGATCCGACAGCTTGTTCACCATGGCGATGTCAATGCCCGAGGGACAGGGCTGGCAATGGCCGCAGTAGGTGCACTGGCCGGAACAGGCCCGGCGGGGCGCGTTATACAGCGCCGAGGCATAATCCTTTTCCGCCTCGCTGGCCGTCTCATAGGCCAGGGCCGCCTTCACATGCTCCACCGTGTCATAGCCAGCCAGCACCGAGGCCACGGCCGGCCGGGTGAGGGCGTAGTGGATGCACTGCACCGGGGTCAGGGCCACCCCAAAGGGCGAGCGCTTTTCGTCAAACAGCCGTCCGCCCGCATAGCCCTTCATCACGGTGATGCCCACGCCCTGCCGCTCGCACAGCCGGTACAGCTGGGCGCGCTCCTGAATGACCCCGTCCGTGCCGCCGGGGCCGCTGTAGGCCTCGCCCACCTCGCCCGGGGAGGGCATCATGTCAAAGGCCGGGTTGACGCTGAAAAGCAACATCTCAATCTTTCCGCTCTGGGCCGCCAGGCACGCCACCGCCGGGTTATGGGTGCTCAGGCCGATGTGGCGGATGACGCCCTTTTGCTGAAGCGACCGGGCGTAGGCAAAGAATTCCCCGTTCATCACCTGATGATATTCCTCGATTTCGTCCACATAGTGGATCATGCCCAGGTCGATATAATCGGTGCCCAGCCGCTCAAGCAGATCCTCAAAGGCCGGAATCACCTTATCCATGGCCCGGGTGCGCACATATTGGCCGTTTTGCCAGGTGGAACCCAGGTGGCCCTGGATGATCCAATCCTGCCTGTGGCCCGCGATGGCCGCGCCCAGATCGCTGCGCACCTGGGGCCCGGGCATCCAGCAGTCCAGTATGTTGATCCCGGCCTGATGGCAGGCCTCCACCACCGCCTTGACCTCCTGGGTGCTGTGCCGCTCCAACCATTCGGCGCCCAATCCGATTTCGCTGACCTTGAGGCCGGTTTTGCCCAAATCCCTGTATCTCATGATATGCCCTCCCCTGGCGGCTGTCCGCCCTGTTTTAAATAAAATCATAACACAAAGACAGAAAGCGCACAAGGGGCGGCGCCGGATTCAGCGGTCCCAACCGCGGGGGCCATGGCGTTCTTCAAACCCGTCCCGGCCCCGGCGGCCGCGGCGGCCCTCAAATTCGTCCCGGTCCCGGCGGCCATGATGACCCTCAAATTCGCTGTGACCATGGGGGCCGTGATGTCCATGGGGGCCGTGGCCGTGCATATCCTCCATTCCGGGATAGCGCGCCCGCCAATTGGCGCTCAGTTTTTCCAACAGCCCCAACAGCGTGCGCTTTTCCTCCTCGGTCAGGCAGTCAAAGCGCCCGCCCTCTTCCTCCGGCCGGTTTTGGGCTGCCGCCCGTCCGGCCGGGGTGAGGGTGATTTCCACGCTGCGCCGGTCCTCGGGACTGGGGGCGCGCTCAATCCAGCCATTGGCCTCCATCTTGCCCAGCACCTCGCTCAGCGAGCCGGCGCGCACCCCCACCTGATCCATGAGCCGGCGCTGGGTGATCGGGCTTTCCCTTTCCAACAGGTGCAACAGCCGCCCCTGTCCCGCCCGGCCTCCGGACATAAAGCGCATCCTGTGGCCCAGCGACCGGAAGCACTCGGTGAGCCTGCCCTCCAGGGTCTGGGGCTGTTCCCTGGGCGCCAGAGCCTCGCCCCGGGCCAGGGCCTCCCCCTTGGGGCATTGGGGCGCGGCGAGCGGGCAGTTCCGGGGGCAGCCGCCGCACCGCTGGGTATCCTTCGAATATTCCATCATTTCATGATTCATTTTTATTCCTCCTGTTTTCAATCCGCTCCTGTTTCATTCGGTACCAAACAATTAGAGTGTAGCATCTCAAAACCCCATTTGTCAAGGTACCTTACAAATTATTTTAAAAAAAATCCGAACGCAGGGCGTTCGGAACAGAGCATTGACAAACCTATTTTTCTCGTTTGGGGATGCATGAAGGGGCCGCAGCCCCTTCATATTCAATCCGCAGGGCCGGCTTTGCCGGACCGAGGAGCGGCCCAAGTGGCCGCTTCCTCTATCATTTTCTGGCCGCTGCCAAAGGCAGCAAGAAAATGATGCAACTCAGGAAAATGAAGCATTCATTTTCCTGACAGCGTGTCGAACAAGCCGGCGCGCCGTCATTGATGCAGCGCGGCCCCCAGCTCGTCCACCAGCTCGTTGGAGGGGGAATTGTTTTTTCTTTTATAATCCATGCCCCAATCGAACATGGCGCTCAGGATGGGCTTCAGGCTTTCCCCGGTCTCGGTCAGGGTGTATTCCACCCGGGGCGGCACCTCCGGATAGGCCTTGCGGGTCAGCAGGCCGTTTTGCTCCATATCCCTGAGGTTGGCGGTCAGCACCTTTTGGGAAATGCCGCTCAGCGACTTTTTGAGCTCGCCAAAGCGCTTGGTGCCGGTGAACAGATCGCGCAGGATGAGCACCTTCCAGCGGTCGGAAATCAGGGTCAGGGTGGTCTCCACCGGGCAGATGGGCAGCTCTTTTTTCTCCACGGGCTTGCTCTCCTCTCGTTGCCATCGGAAACTTGGTTTCCATATAATCCTTAGTATCTATAATACCCTAAACGAATTATAGCGGCAGAGCAAGGAGGACGTCAAGATTTTTTTCAAATTGTTGGCATGATTGTATGCGGCGCGGCCTCATATAGAAGGCCCCGGAAGCCTTCACCTTCCGGGGCCTTGATTCTGTTTCGGGATATTTTCGATTTTTACCGGGCGGGCGGATGTTCACCGCTTTCCCAGCCATTTTTCCAGCACGCCGGTCAAAATGGCCATTTCAACGGGTTTGGAGATATGGTCGTTCATGCCCGCCGAGCGGGCCTTGGAGACATCTTTGGCCATGACGCTGGCCGACATGGCGATGATGGGCAAGGATTTCAGATCGCTGCGTCCCAGGGCGCGGATGGCCGCGGCTGCCTGATAGCCGTCCATGCGGGGCATGCGGATATCCATAAACACCAGATCATACCGCCCGGGCGCGGCGCGCTCCAGCATGCTCACCGCCTCCTCCCCGCTGAAGGCCCGGTCCACCGTCAGCCCGGAGAGCCTCAGGAGGTTTTCGGCCACCTCCATGTTCAGGGCGTTGTCCTCCACCAGCAGCACCCGCCGGCCCCGGAACTTCTCCCTGGCCGACTGGGCCCGCGCCTCCCCGCGGCCGGAAAGGTCGATGAGCGCCTGTTCCAGCCGGGAGCGGAAAACCGGTTTTTGAATTACCTGGACGTCCGCAAGCTCCATCTCTTCCCTGGAAGCGGCGTGGGCGCGCCCGGCGAGCAAAATCAAAGGCGGCTGGGCCCCTCTGCCCCGGATTTTGCGGGCCATGCGCAGAGACTCAACGCCCTCCCCGTCCAAAATCACCGCCAGATAGGGCGATTGCCGCTCCCGGGTCTGGTCAATGGCCCGCACGGCCTCCTGCCCCTCCACGCTCTGGGGCGCCACCCCCATCTGCATCAGCATTTCCGAGAGCGACTGGCGCTGGGCCGCGTCCAGGCCCACCAAAAGCGCCCTTTGGCCATGCAGATCGCCCAGTCCCTGGCCGCGCTGGATCTCCATGCGCAAATCCACGGTAAAGCGCGAACCCTTGCCCACCTGGCTTTGCACCCGGATGTCCCCGTCCATCATGCGCACGATATCCCGGGCAATGGCCAACCCCAGCCCGGCGCCCCGCACCCCGCCGGACCGCTCGTCCAGGGCCCGGGAAAAGGGCTGAAAGGCCTGTTTTAAAAACTCCTCGCTCATGCCGATGCCGTTGTCTTCCACCACGAACTCAAACCGGGCCACCCCGGGTTTCAGGGATTCCAGCTCGCTTAAGGCAAAGCCCACCTGGCCCCCGGCCGGGGTATACTTGACCGCGTTGCCCAACAGGTTCATCAGCACCTGGGTCAGTCTCACCCCGTCGCCCATGAGCAGCTCATGGCGCACCCGAACCGGATGCACCTTCAGGATCAGGCCCTGCTGTTCGGCCAGGGGCTGGGCCATATCCAGCACCTTTTCGGTGAGCTCGCTTAAGCTGAAGGCCCGGCGCTCCAGGCGCAGCTGGCCGGCCTCCAGCCGGCTGATATCCAACACCTGGTCGATGAGCTCCATCAAATGCTGGCCCGAACACTGAATTTTCTTCAGGCAATCCCGAACCCGCCCGGGATCCTTGACCTCGGCCTCGGCCACCGCGGCCATGCCCAGGATCACGTTCATGGGCGTGCGCAGATCGTGGGATAAATTGGAAATAAACCGGCTTTGATCCTCTATTTCGCTCTTCAGGGCCGACTCGCGCCGAAGCGAGGCGGCCAATGCGCATTGCTCCTGGCTGACCGCCTGGGCGACCTGAACCGCCGGATCGTTTTCCGCGGAGGTCAGAAAGGCCAGGAGATAGGCCGGCGTGCGCTCGTTCCAGAGCAGCGCGCTGGCGGTGAGCGCCGTCATATCCCGGTCCCGGGTCTTAACCTGAACGCGCCGCACCTCCCCGGCCCGAAACCTGCCGTCCAGCGGACATTTTTCGCAATCCAAGCACAAGCGGCAGTTTTGGCCCGGCCGCAGGGCGGAGGAAAAGCGCTGGGCCTTTTGGTTGGCATACAGCAGCCGGTGGTCCGCGGCCCGAACCACGCACAGGCCCACATCCGGCAGGCTGTTGAGCAGGGTTTCGCTATTGCGAGCCAGCATGTTTATTCCACCCCTCTCCCTGAATCCCCACATCTTATGACTGTATATATTTTAACGTTATTTTCATATTGTGTCAATGCCCGAATACAAGAAAAATTCTTATGGTAGTTATTTTGTGAAGAAATCATGTTCTATTGTACAAAAAACGGGGATTGCATCCGCAAATCGCCATGCAACCCCCCGAATAATTTCCGGTTATTTATGCAGTTTATACGTCGTCCTCAGGTTCCGGGTTGTCCTCCAGGCTCTGAACCAACCGGTCCAGGGCGTCGGGGCGGCCGGTGTTGTTCTGAAGGGGCGCGCTCATATCCCGGGCCGCGGCCTCAATTTCCGAGGTCGGCTCGCCGCCGTTCTCCAGATATCCGCTGGCCTCCTCTTCGGAATCCTCCTCTTCGGCCTCGGCGCGGGCCACGCAAACCACCTGGGCGCCCTCTTCCACCTTCATCAGGCGCACGCCCTGGGTATTGCGGCCCAAGGTGGTGATGGAGCTCACCGGGGTGCGGATGATGGTGCCGTCGTCGGTGATGAGCAGGACGTCTTCCTCCTCATGCACCAGCATCTGGCCGGCCAACAGTCCGGTCTTGTCGGTGAGGTTCATGGCCTTGATGCCCTTGCCCGCCCGGTTCTGGGGCCGGTATTCGGAAAGCTCGGTGCGCTTGCCATAGCCGAACTGGGTAATGGACAGCACCTGGGCGTCCTCCTCCACCACCGACATATCCACCACAAAGTCGCCCTCGGCCAGGTCAATGGACTTCACGCCCATGGCCACCCGGCCCATGGGCCGCATATCCGCTTCCGCGAAGCGAATGGCCATGCCCTGGCGGGTGCCCAGCAGAATCTCGCTGTTTCCGTCGGTGAGCTGAACGCTGATGAGCTCGTCGTCCTCCCGGAGCACCATGCAGATCAATCCGCTCTTGCGCAGGTTTTCGAACTCCTCCAGCCCGGTGCGCTTGATGGTGCCGTTCCTGGTGGCCATAATCAGGTAGTGGCCGGCCACCTTTTCCTCGGGCACCGGCAGCATGGCCGTCACCTTTTCCCCGCCGTCCAGCTGAAGCAGGTTGACGATGGCCGTGCCCCGGGCGGTGCGCCCGGCCTCGGGAATCTCATAGCACCTGAGCTCGTAGCAGCGGCCCCGGTTGGTGAAGAACATGATGGGCTCGTGGGTGGAGGTGACGAACATCTGATCCACGAAGTCCTCTTCCTTGGTGGTGGCCCCGGTGACCCCCTTGCCGCCGCGCTTCTGGGCCCGGTAGGTGGCCTTGGGCAGGCGCTTGACATAGCCGTAATGGGTCATGGTCACCACCATATCCTCCTCCTGAATCAGGTCCATCATATCGATTTCCCCGTCCAGGGCGGTGATCTCGGTGCGGCGCTCGTCCGCGAACTTGTTGCGGATCTCGGTGAGCTCGTCCTTGATGATCTTCATAACCATCCATTCGTTGGCCAGCACGTCCCTGTAATAGGCGATCTGCTTTTGAAGCTCGCCAAATTCGATTTCGATTTTGTCCCGCTCCAGGCCGGTCAGGCGCTGAAGGCGCATATCCAAAATGGCCTGGGCCTGCCGCTCGGAAAAGCCGAAGGTATTCATCAGGCCTTCCCGGGCCTCCTGGGTGGTGCGCGAGGCGCGGATCAAGGAGATCACCGCGTCGATGCGGTCCAGGGCCATGAGCAGGCCCTCCAGGATATGGGCGCGGGCCTCGGCCTTGTTCAGGTCGTAGCGGGTGCGGCGCACGATCACGTCTTTCTGGTGCTCCAGATAGTGCCAGAGCATCTGATGCAGGCTGAGCTGGCGGGGCTGGCCGTCCACCAGGGCGATCATGATGGCCCCAAAGGTCTCCTGCATCTGGGTATGCTTGTACAGGTAGTTGAGCACCACGTTGGCGTTCACATCGCGCTTGAGCTCGATGACGATGCGCATGCCGGTGCGGTCGGACTCGTCGCGGATATCCGAGATGCCGTCCAGCCGCTTTTCATGCACCAGCTCCGCGATCTTTTCCACCAGCCGGGCCTTGTTGACCATGTAGGGGATTTCGGTGACCACGATGCGCTGGCGGTTCTGGGGCATGGCCTCGATTTCGGTGCGCGCCCGGGTGATGATGCGGCCGCGGCCGGTCTTGTAGGCCTCGTGAATGCCGGCTTTGCCCAGGATAATGCCCCCGGTGGGGAAATCCGGCCCCTTGACGATCTGCATCAAATCCTCGCAGGTGCAGTCCGGGTGGTCGATCAGGTAGATGACCCCGTCGATGGTCTCGCCCAGGTTGTGGGGCGGGATGTTGGTGGCCATGCCCACCGCGATGCCGTTGGAGCCGTTGACCAGCAGGTTGGGGAACCGGCTGGGCATGACCTCGGGCTGGGTCAGGGTCTCGTCAAAGTTGGGATAAAAGTTTACGGTTTCCTTGTCGATATCCCGCACCATTTCCATGGAGAGCTTCGAAAGCCTGGCCTCGGTGTACCGCATGGCCGCGGCGCCGTCGCCGTCCACCGAGCCAAAGTTGCCCTGGCCCTCCACCAGCAGGTAGCGGGTGGAAAAATCCTGGGCCAGGCGCACCATGGCGTCGTACACCGATCTGTCGCCGTGAGGGTGATATTTACCCAGCACATCGCCCACGATACGCGCCGACTTGCGGAAGGGCTTATCCGGGGTCACGCCCAGCTCGTTCATGGCGTACAAAATGCGCCGGTGCACCGGCTTTAAGCCGTCGCGCACATCGGGCAGCGCGCGGCTCACGATGACCGCCATGGCGTAGGAAATAAAGGATTTTTTCAGCTCGTCCTCAATGCCCAGGGGCATCAAGTGGCCGGCGTTGTTGTTCTCTTTGTTATCTTCTGCCAAGGATGTATCCTCCTTATGCAATTGGTTTTATGATGAGTCAGGGGGGGCCTGAAATCCCCTTGGGAAGGGGAAACGTTTATGCGAGGGGACTAGGGGGGATTCCGAATCCCTTTTGCAAAGGGAAGCGAAATTCCCCTGGCGGGGAGGCTCATTTCTTGGAGGGCCCAGGGGGGATTCCGAATCTCCCCCCTTAGGGCCCTCCAAACCACCCGTAACCCCCCTGAAACGGCCGGGCGCTGCCCGGACCCGCTGGGCTGCCGCCCAGACCCGCATAGCTCGGTTCAATAAGGGAAACTATTTCCAACCTTTATCAGGCCGGTTCCTTCCCGGGGGAGCCGGTTGCGGCGGGGGCCCGCAGGCCCCCAGTCAGGGTGAGCGAAGCGAACCTGAAGGGGAGCAAAATTTATTTTGCGACCCGGAACCCCGGGCGAGCGAAGCGTAGGCCGGGGCGGCGAATGAGCAGCCCGCCTAGAGGGGGTAGGGGAGGTTTGGAGGGGCCTAGGGGGAACCAGATTGAGGGAGGGCGTCAGCCCGACTAGGGCTGAGGACAGCGCTTTGCGCTCCGCAAGCCCGTACTCGCCCCGCTGAAAGCGGGGTGAGCGAACATGCGGAAGGTTCCCCCTGGCTCCTCCATGAAAGGCCTGCCCACCCTGGGCAATTTCGCTGTTCTTTGAAAAGAACAACCCGCCTTCATTCCTCGCAAATACTATATATCCAAATCCGCCACCAGCTTGGCGTTCTGCTCGATAAACTCGCGCCTGGGCTCCACCTGGTCGCCCATGAGCAGCGAGAACAGCTCATCCGCCGCGATGGCGTCCTGCATCTCCACCCGGTACATGCTTCGGGTCTCCGGGTTCATGGTGGTGTCCCACAGCTGCTGATAGCTCATCTCGCCCAGGCCTTTATAGCGCTGGATCTCGGGCTTGGCATCCCGGCCCATCTCGTCCAGCAGGCGCTGAAGCTCCTGATCCGAGTACACATATTTCTCGGTCTTGCCCCGCGTGACCTTATACAGCGGGGGCCGGGCCGCGTACACATAGCCGTCCTCGATGAGCTGGGGCATGAACCGGTAAAAGAAGGTCAGAAGCAGTATGCGGATGTGGTTGCCGTCCACGTCCGCGTCGGTCATGCACACGATGCGGTGATAGCGCAGCTTGGAGGGATCAAAATCCTTTCCGAAGCCCGCGCCGAAGGCGGTGATCATGGCCTTGATCTCGGCGTTGGAGAGCGCCTTGTCGATGCGGGTCTTCTCCACGTTCAGGATCTTGCCCCTGAGGGGCAGGATGGCCTGGAAATGGCGGTCGCGGCCCTGCTTGGCGCTGCCGCCGGCCGAATCGCCCTCCACGATAAAGATTTCGCACTTGCTGGGGTCGCGCTCGGAGCAGTCGGCCAATTTTCCGGGCAGCGAGGCGGACTCCAGGGCGGTCTTGCGCCGGGTGAGATCCCGGGCCTTGCGCGCCGCCTCCCGGGCCCGGGCCGCGGACAGGCATTTGTCCAAAATGCCCCGGGCGGTCTGGGGGTTTTCCTCCAGGTAGGTGGCGAAATGCTCGCTCACCAGCGAATCCACCAGCGGGCGCACCTCGCTGTTGCCCAATTTGGTCTTGGTCTGGCCCTCGAACTGGGGTTCCACCAGCTTCACCGACACGATGGCGGTCAGGCCCTCGCGGATATCCTCGCCGGTCAGGTTGGCGTCGTTGGCCTTGAGCATGCCCATGCGGCGGCCGTAGTCGTTGACCACCCGGGTGAGCGCCCGCCGGAAGCCCTCCAGATGGGTTCCGCCCTCCGGGGTATGGATGTTGTTGGCGAAGCAGAACACGCTCTCGTTAAAGCCGTCGTTCCACTGCATGGAGACCTCCACCGTGGTTCCGTCCTTGACCCCCTCGATATACACCGGGGGCTTGAACAGCACTTCCTTGTGGCGGTTTAAGTATTCCACAAAGGAGATGATGCCGCCCTCATAGTGAAAGACCTTGTCCACGGTTTCCTGGCCGCGCTCGTCCTTGAGCTCGATGCGGATGCCTTTATTCAGGAAGGCCATTTCCCGAAAGCGGGTGGCCAGGGTATCGAAGTTAAAGTCCCCGGTTTCAAAGATGCCCATCTCGTTTTCCGAACCGGTCTTGACGTCGGGCCAGAAGCGGATGGTGGTTCCGGTGCGTTCGGTCTCCCCCACGATTTTCAGATCGTACAGAATCTTGCCGCGCTCATATTCCTGCTGATAAATTTTGCCTTCCTGAAAGACGTTGACCTGAAGGTGGCTGCTCAGGGCGTTGACCACCGAGGCGCCCACCCCGTGCAGGCCGCCGGAGACCTTATATCCCCCGCCGCCGAACTTGCCGCCGGCGTGCAGAACCGTCAAACACACCTCCACCGCGGGCCGGCCCATCTTGGGGTGGATGCCCACCGGGAAGCCGCGGCCGTTGTCCTCAACGGTAACGGAGCCATCCTTATGCAGGATTACTTTAATGGTATCGCAAAACCCGGCCAGCGCCTCGTCGATGGCGTTATCCACGATTTCATAGACCAGGTGATGAAGGCCGCGCTCGTCGGTGGAGCCGATATACATGCCCGGCCTGCGGCGCACCGCCTCCAGCCCCTCCAACACCTGAATTTGACTTTCGTCATAATGATTTTCAGAGGGATTTTTGATTTCCATCTCGTCACCTCGTTTTTGGTTTTCCGCCCCGGACCCGGGCCGGGGAAAAATCGATTTCTTCTATATTATTATAGCAGATTTTTGCACCTTAATCCAGAGGTATATATAAGGACGGAAACATTTTACACGCCCGGTCAATCCCCCCATAAAAAACGCTTTGACAAGGTTTCGCCGCGCCTGTATAATACATAATAGGGTGATTTTTACTTTTTTTGACCTACGGCGAAAGGAGGCGGAGAATCTGAAAGAAAAGCTCAAAGAGAAAATTCATGAATCGGTGCAGTCGGTCTTGCCCATCACGGTCATCGTGCTGATCCTGCATCTGACCATCGCGCCCATGGAGATGGGCACCCTGCGCATGTTTGCGCTGGGCGCGGTGATGCTGGTGGTGGGCATGGGCCTGTTCACCCTGGGGGCGGATATGGCCATGATGCCCATGGGCGAACTGACCGGCGCCCACCTGACCAAATCCAGAAGGCTATTGCTTTTAACCGTAACCTGTTTTATAATGGGGTTCATTATCACGGTGGCCGAGCCGGATTTGCAGGTATTGGCGGATCAGGTGCCCGCGGTGCCGGATCTGACCTTGATTCTGGCCGTGGCGCTGGGCGTGGGCGCGTTCCTGGTGGTGGCCATCCTGCGCATCGTGTTTCAAAAGAAGCTGAACGCGCTGCTGATTGTGTTTTATGTGGTGCTGTTTATCCTGGCCGCGTTCACCTCCCGGGATTTCCTGCCCGTGGCCTTTGACTCGGGGGGCGTGACCACCGGGCCCATCACCGTGCCCTTTATCATGGCCCTGGGCGTGGGCGTGGCCACGGTGCGCGGCGGCAAAAACGTGGGCGAGGACTCCTTCGGCCTGGTGGCCCTCTGCTCCATCGGGCCGATCCTGGCGGTGCTGGTGCTGGGCATGTTCTTCGACCCCACCTCCGGCGCCTATGCCGCGGAAATTATGCCCCATGCCCAGGACGGCTGGCAGCTGATGAGCATGTTCGGCCACGGGCTGATTGAGTACGCGGGGGAAGTGGGCCTGGCGCTCAGCCCGATTGTGGCCTTTTTCATCGTGTTCCAGCTGCTGTTTTTGAAGCTGCCCGTGCGCCGGCTGCTGAAGTTGCTGGTGGGATTGGTGTACACCATCGTGGGCCTGGTGCTGTTTCTGACCGGGGTCAACGTGGGCTTCATGCCCGCGGGCAATTATATCGGCCAGGTGATCGGGGGTCTGGAATTCAACTGGATCCTGATCCCCATCGGCATGATCATCGGCTATTATATCGTGTCCGCCGAGCCCGCGGTGCACGTTTTGAACACCCAGGTGGAGGAGATGACCGACGGGGCCATCACCCGCCGCGCCATGATGTACACCCTGTCCATCGGCATGGCGGTTTCGGTGGGCCTGGCCATGACCAGGGTGCTCACCGGAATCAGCATCTGGTACCTGCTGGTGCCCGGCTACGCGCTGGCCCTGGGCCTGAGCTTTTTCGTGCCGCCGGTGTTTACGGCCGTGGCCTTTGACTCGGGCGGGGTGGCCTCCGGCCCCATGACCGCCACCTTCCTGCTGCCCTTTGCCATGGGCGCCTGCCAGGCCGTGGGCGGCAACATCCTCACCGACGCCTTCGGCATCGTGGCCATGGTGGCCATGACCCCGCTGATCGCGGTTCAGATCATGGGCCTGGTGTACACCATCCGCCAGAAGCGGCAACCTGCTGCGATCGATCAGCCCACCGAAGAGGACAGCGAGATTATCGAGCTTTAAAAAAAGGAGAAACGCCATGATTTCGACATCCGCGCCAAGGGGCGCAAAGCTTTTGATTACCATTGTGGATCAAGGGAAGGGCGAGGAGGTGCTCCGGCTGCTCGACGCCCAGGGGGATCATTTTCACCTCGTCTGTTTGGGCGAAGGCACCGCCCGAGCCGATATGTTGGAGCTCATGGGGCTTCGCGCCACCCGAAAGGACATTGTGTTCAGCACCCTCGGGGCCGGGCACGCCCAGGAGGCGCTTTCCCATTTAAGGCTTTTCCTGCATCTGGACATGCCGGGAAAGGGCATTGCCTTTACCTTGCCCATTTCCAGCGTGGGCGGAATGCGTACACTAAAACTTTTGACCAGCCAATTGGCCGAGGAGGAGAACCATGGGGCAGAATAACGCGTTTGAGCTGATTGTATGTATCGTAAACCGGGGCTTTTGCGACCTGGTCATGGAGACGGCGCGGGGCGCCGGCGCCCGGGGCGGAACGGTTTTGCACGCCCGGGGCGGCGGCCAGGTGGGCCAGGAGTTCTTCGGTATAACCATTCAGCCGGAAAAGGAATTGCTCATGATTCTTGTGAAAGCCGAGATCAAGGGCGGCGTCATGCAGGCCATACTCAAACACGCGGGCCCGGCCACGCCCGCCCACGGCATCTGCTTCAGCGTGCCGGTGGACGATACCATCGGGATTGCGGAGTAGGGATTTTTTAAGGGAGAAGGGAATTTTCCTTTTCTTGGGAAAAGGGAATAGGCCTTCTCCCTTTTGCAAAGGGAAGCGAAAATTGCCCTGGCGGGGAGGTTTTTTATGGAGGGGCCAGGGGGAGGTTTTGCATCCCTTTTGCAAAGGGAAGCGAAATTTCCCCTGGCGGG
>DVJW01000049.1 GCA_018716505.1 Candidatus Faecaligallichristensenella faecipullorum
AGCGTTGCGGGGGAGGCTCCGCGCCGGGGGCGGCGAGCCCCCGCAGCGGCCGTTTCAGGGGGTGAGGTTGGAAGCCCTCCGGCTTCCAAGTCGCCAAAGGCGACCGCGACGGCAAAATCAAAGATTTTGACGCCGCGCCTTCTGGGGTGCGCGAGGGGACTTAAGGGGCGAGGGAGCGCAAAGCGCGACTAGGCGGTTACAAATCGAAGATTTGCGCCGCCGTACCCGGCGGGCGGCGAAGCCGTTTGACGGGCGAAGATGGAAATCGGAATCCCCCCTAGTCTCCTCGCTCTTCGTTTCCCCTTCCAAGGGGTTTTTAGGGGGAAGATTTCGAATCTCCCCCTAACCCCTATGAATACTCGGGCAGAACCTTTCCGGGCGTGCGGCTGGCGGCCTTTTCCCGAACCGCCAGGGCCTCTTCCCTGCCCTGGGCCGGGGCCGCGATATCCCGGATGTTCCCCTGCGCGTCCCTTGTGCGGACATACACCCAGTTCAAATCGCTGTCGGACAGAAAATAGCCCACATGGGCGATCCCGGGGCCGCCCGTTTCGTCTGCATACGTATACGTCAGAAAGCTGACCGTTTCTCCGGCGATACCGGCGTTCAGATGGGCGCCCCGCTCGGTTGTCCGCGGATCAACGGACAGCGCAAACGTTCCGTCGAACACGTCGGGCTTCAAAAGATAGCGGTATTTCGTGCCCTCAATGGCGATCTCGCAGGGCTCCATTTCCTCCCCCGGCTCTCCGGAAAACGCCACGCCGGTGAGCTGGCGCTGGATTTTGACCGGAAACGGAAGAAACAGGATGGCCGCGGCCAAGAGGATCACCATCAGCGCGGCGACAACCGGCCATTTTTTCCTTTTGGCTTTTCCTGGATTCATCGCGCAATCCCTCCCGGCGGATGTATTCTCTTACAGCCGTTACCCTTCCACCGGCAAGACGGCAACGCTCCATTCCTTGAGCGGTTCCAGGTCAAAGGTCTTGGCCGTCAGGCCGCTGGGGGTCAGGCATTCCTCCATGCTGCCGTCGGCCTTGACCCCCACGGCCAGGAACTCGCCGGTCACGATGGGATAGAGCTGGTAGCATCCGTATTCCAGCAAAATCACCCGCTCATACCCGCCGTAATAGGGCTCAATGGCCTCGGGCAGGGTTTCCGGCAGGGTGATCTCATAGGCCGCCCGCACAAAGGGATCGGGCGCGTCCCCGTCGAACTTCAGCTCCTCCACCCGACCGGCCAGCGCCTGCTGCGCCAGAGCGAGGGTGGAATCCTCTTCCGCTGCGGACGGCAGGGCAAAAACGAAAAGCAGCGCGAACAACAGGGCCAAACGCTTCATCATGAAAATCCCCTCCTTTTTTCCTCAGGTCATCCATGGAGCATCCCCGCGCCAGGGCGCGCTCAGGGTTCCAATGGCAGCGGGGTAATGGTCAATGCCTTGATCGGTTCCGGGTCATAGGTTCTGGCCATCAGGTCGCTGGGGGTTTTGCATTCCTCCATGCTGCCGTCGGCCTTGATGCCCACGGCCAACAGCTCGCTGGACACGATGGGATAGAACTCGTAGAAGCCGTATTCCAGCACAATCACCCGCTCATACCCGCCGTAGTAGGGCTCAATGGCCTCGGGCAGGGTTTCCGGCAGGGCGATCTCATAGGCCGCCCGCACAAAGGGATCGGGCGCGTCCTCATCCCACTTCAGAAGTTCCACCCGGCCGGCCAGCGTCTGCTGAGCCAAAGCCAGGGTTTCATCGGACTCGGCCTGACCGGACAGGCCCAAAACCAGGAGCAAAATAAGCATCACCGCGATGCGCCGCATCATGGCCTCTCCCCCTTTCCATTGCGCTTACACCTCACAAGGCGCCGCCCGAGGCCGCACCGCAACAGGTTTTTGAAATATTTTTTTGCGCCCCAAAAAAGCCCGGCAACCGGTGACGGTTTTGGGGTTGACTTGCCGCGGGTTTTGTATTATATTTTTGTTCAAAAAGTGGGGCGAATGTAAGGCAAATTGGGGCAACCATTCAAAAGGGGTGAGGATATCCGATGATGGCGCCGGTAATGGTGTTTTTGGCCATGGAAAATGAGCAGGACCGGGCGTTCATAACCCAGATCTATCTGGATTACCGAAAGCTGATGTACGCCGTGGCCATGGAAATTGTGCGGGATCCGCAGGCGGCGGAGGATATGATTTCCGCCGCTCTGACCGAAATGATCGAGCAGATTGAGACCCTGAAAAAAATTAACTGTTGCAGGCTGCGCTCCTATATCGCCTCTATAGTCAGGAACGATTCCCTGGACTATGTGCGAAAGCGGAACCGCCGGCAGCTGCGCGTCTTTTTGCCCAGGGATGAGGCCGCGCTGAACCGGGTGGCCGCCGAAGGCGAAGTGGATGACCGGGTGATGCAGGCCGCGGAAATCGAGGATCTGCGCGCGGCCATTGAGCGGCTGCCGGAAGCCGAGCGGCTGCTGTTGACCATGAAGTATATGGACGGCATGGACGACCGGAAAATCGCCGGGGTTTTGGGCATCGGAAAGGACAGCGTGCGCACCTATCTGTGCCGGGCGCGAGGGCATTTGCGGCAGATCATGGCGGAGGGGGGCGAAACATGAGCAAAGATTCCCAGATTCCCAAAAGTATAGATCAACTTCAGGCGGATCTTGCCACGCTGAAGCTCAAAATCGCCCTGCAGGAATGCCGGGAGCGCGAGCTGGACCGCCTGATGGAAGGCTATGCCCGGGACGAAGCCCTGGAAAGGCGGCTGGCCCAGGGTGAAAGCGAGACGCTGCGGCGCATAGACCGGGATATCCGCAAAATGCGCGCCCGGCGGCGGGTGCGAAACGCCCTCCCAAAAGCCGGCAAGTTTGCGGCCTGCCTGGCGCTGGTCTTTTATCTGGGCCTGGGCCTGGCGTTCGCGGCCTCCCCCGCGGTGCGGGTGAACCTGATGAAGTTTTTTGTGAATATCGAGGGCCGGTATGCCTCATACGGCTTTGAGGAAACCGGAGAATTTATCGAGGTGCCCGCGGACTGGGCCGGATATTATTACCCCACTTACATCCCCGAAGGGTTTGAGGTGGCCCGCACCGACTGGAGCGGGGTGTATTTTGAGCGAAGCGACGGCGCCCTGCTGGACTTTGAAGAGATGGGCCCCGGCGGCGCGGGAAGTCTGGATACCGAAAACGCGAAAATCGATTTTATCCGGATCCACGGGCGCCCGGCCCTGCTGTCGGAAAAGGGAAAATGGACCTCCATACTGTGGAGCGTGGATAACCGAAGCCTGTATATCGGCTACACCGGCGGCCGGGAGGAAGCCGTCAAAATCGCGGAAGGCGTGCGCATGATCCGGGCGTAACCGATGATGCTGAAAGAATTTTGGGCCGGCCATCCGGGGCTCCTCTCCCCCGACGCCGGCCCTTTTTTCTGTCCCGCTATGCCTTGATTCGATGCCCCAAAATCCATTCCACGGCCTCGTCCGGCGGGTCGATGGAATGGGGATGATGGCCGCATTCGGGCTTGGCGATCAGCTTTATCCGGCCCCCGGCGCGGGCAAAGCGGGCCGCGAACCTGAGCCCGTTGAGCTCGGCATGCACCAGGCGGTCGGCCAGCCCCAGAATCATCAGCACCGGAATCCCGGTTTGGGCCAGGGCCAGGGCCTGATCCACCGGATGGGCCAGGGCTTCCCCGCTTTGGGCGCCGTGGCATTTCAGGCATTCGGCCCACAGCGCCGCGTCGCTCTTGGGCCAATCGTTCATATCCATCACCGGCGCGTCCAGATACACCATGCCCACGCAGTCCGGATGGGCCAGGGCGTAGTTGACCGCATACAGCCCGCCCCGGGAAAATCCAAACAGAACAGGACGTGTCCCCAGAGACAAAGCGCCGGTCATGTGCCGGTAAAATTCGTGCATCAGCCCCACCGCCTCCGGGCAGCCGTACATGTCCGAAAGGTTGATGTAGCCGATGTGCCAGCCCCTTTTCAGCAGAGCCCGGTCCACCGCGTCAAAGGCCCCCAAAAACTCGGCCCGCCATACCCAGGGCCTGCCCGGAGCCGGGCTTTCCGGAACCGCCACCGTGATCTCCCGGCCGCGCACATACCCGGTCCGCACCTGGCCCGGAACGCCCGGATAGGGGTCGTATGTCATTGGGGACGGGATAAAGGGCAGGGGCCGGGTCAGGGTGATGTTGAACATCGTCTTGAGGATGGCCCGGGCGATCAAAAAGTGGCCGAAATCCCCGGGATGGATGCCGTCCGGGGTCAAAGTGACGCCCTGCTCCATGGCCTGCAAAAGGGGCGCGCGCACGTCCACCACCCCGTCCACACCGTCGGACGGGCCCAGCGACCGGATGAAGTTCGCGTAGCGCTCCATCACCTGGTCATAGTCCTCATAGGGCATGTCGTAGGCATAATCCGCCGCCCCAAAGGGCTGAAGGTTCTGGGCGCTCTTCGCCTCGAACACCCCGGGGGTCAGGGCGTACACCCTGGAATAGCTCTGTTTCAGCCGCTTGATCAGCCGCCTCACCCCGGCCTGGTAGGCCTCGAACCGGCCCTGGTCAAAGGGATGGTAAATGCCGTCGTTGACCCCGTAGTAAAAGCAGACCGCCTGGGCCGGATGGGCCGCGATTTCGCCCTCCAACCGGCTGAACAGCACGGGCCGCGGGAAAGGATGGGTGGCCTCGCTGAGCCCGGACAGGGTTTCGCTGCTCAGCCCGCCCCCCATGAGCACCATTTCCTGGCGGGCGTATTCCTCAAAGTAGCGCTGGAGAAATTTCACATACCGGCCGTCCGCGGTGATGCTGTCCCCCAGGAACAAAACCGAACGGATGGAATCCATTTCTGCCGCCTCCATTCTTTGGAAAAAAGCCGGAGCATGTCCCCTTTGACACGCTCCGGCCGGTGATTATTTCACTTTTTCAAACCGGATGACCCGGCTCTGATAATCGCCCCGGTCAAATTTCACCGGCAGTCCGGCGTGCATCAGCACGCCGCCCGGATAGACCGCGCCGCTCTCCTGATCCCGATACAGGGCCTCTTCCTCCAGATCCCGCAGGGTAAAGCGCTGAAGGGCCGCGTCGGGCTCGGCCAGCCGCTTGTAGGCGCAGAGCACCGCCTGTTCCCGGTCCGCGCTCATGAACTGCCAGGCCGTGCAATTGCCCTCAAAGGGGCTCAAGAGCCGGGTGAAGGTGCCCTGCTGCACGGTCTGACGGATGGCCTTGACCTCGCGGACCAGGGCCTTGGCGGTCTCCAGATCCTCGGGGGAAAGCTTGCTCAAATCCAGCTCAAAGCCGAAGTTTCCGCCGATGGCCACCTCGCCCCGCATGCGCATGGAGGTCATCCGGCCGGTCTGATGGTTGGGGCTGGCGCTGACATGGGCGCCCATGGCGCTGGGCGGATAGGCCATGCTGGTGCCGTACTGAATCTTGAGCCGCTCCACCGGGTCGGTGTCGTCGCTGGTCCAGGTCTGGGGCATGTAGTACAACAGCCCGGCGTCAAAGCGTCCGCCGCCGCCGCTGCAGCTCTCAAACAGCACCTCCGGGAAGGCGCTCACGATCTCCTCCAACACCCGGTACAGGCCCAGCATGTAGCGGTGCTGGGTTTCCATCTTGCGCCCGGCGGGCAGGGTGCAGTTGAAGGCCTCGGTCATGTTGCGGTTCATATCCCACTTGACATAGCTGATGGGCGCCGAACGCAAAACCGCGCTCACCGCCTCGATGATGTAGTCCTGAACCTCCTTGCGGCTCAGATCCAGGATCAGCTGCTGGCGCGCCTCGGAGCGCTTTCTGCCCTCCACATGCAGGCACCAGTCCGGATGCGCCCGGTACAGGTCGCTGTTGGGGGAAACCATCTCGGGCTCGAACCAAAGGCCGAATTTGAGGCCCATTTCGTTGATCTTTTTGGCCAGCCCGTCGATGCCGTCCGGCAGCTTGCGCCTGTCCACCACCCAGTCGCCCAGGGAGCAGTTGTCCTGGTCGCGTTTTCCAAACCAGCCGTCGTCCAGCACGAACAGCTCCACCTCGATCTCCTTGGCCCGGCGGGCGATTTCCAGGATCTTTTCCTCGTTAAAGTCGAAATAGGTGCCCTCCCAGTTGTTGATCAGCACCGGCCGGGGCGCGTCCCGCCATTTTCCGCGGCAAAGGCGGCTGCGGTACAGGGCGTGATATTTCCGGGACATGGCGTTCAGCCCCTGGTTCGAATAGACCAGCACCGCCTCCGGGGTGGTAAACGTGTCCCCACTGGCAAGCAGCCAGCGGTTGGTCTCGGGGTTGAGGCCGATGAACAGCCGGGTCAGCGCCCGGTTGTTGACGTCGGTGCCGGCCTGGAAGGAGCCGCTGTAGACCAGGTTCATGGCCCAGGCTTCCCCGGCGAACTCGGTGGTGTCGGGCTTGACCAGGGCCACAAAGGGGTTCTGCTCGTGGCTGGACGCCCCGCGCAGGCTCTGCACCCGTATGGAGGCCTTGCCCACCGGCACCCGCTGGACGCTGCGCTCCCGGGCCCAGCCCCCGTGCAGGTGGATCAGCTCATAGTCGTCCCCGTACATCGGCACATTGGCGCTCTGGGTTCCGGTCAGCAAAAGATCGCCCTGTCCCTCGTTTTTGAGCACCATGGACCGGGTGAGCACGTCGTAGCCCTCCATGACCGTGTATTGAAGGTTCGCGGTCAGGCCGGTGAGGGCGTCGCGCATTTTGATGATCAAGGTCTGGGCCTCGCCGTCGGATTCGGTGTACACCGCGGGCAGGCCGGCGAGCGCGGGCTTGCCCGAAAGGATTTCATGGCTCACATACCGGAGCTGGGTCAGATCGTCCCCCTGCCCGTTCACGGCCTGCACCAAGGGCGCGCCGAAAAAGCCGCTGCCCCGGCTCACCGATTCGATGGGCATGCGGTATTCCTCCATATCAAAGGAGGCCCCGCCCTCAAAGCTCTGGAGCAGATAGCTCAAATCGGCCTGGGGCAGGCGCGCGCCCCAGTACAGGTTGAGCAGCTGGCCCTCCGGGGAAATCTTCAGGCAATAGCTGAAGCCCGTCCCGGAAAGGTGGAAGATTGAGGTTTTCGCGTCGTAAAGTATGGACATAGACCTTCCTCCGTTTCATGTATTGAAGGATTGTAAGGGAAACCGCGCCCCGCGCGGGAAAAAACGATTGACGGTGGGGACAGGCTTTCAGGAGACCGGCGGTAAGCCGCGCAGGGCTTTTAACCGGCAGTATTTTCGAAAAAATCCCCTACGCCTTTTGCACGATGCCCCGGTTGATGCCGGTGAGCCGCTCGATCTGGCGCACGCTCAGGCCCATGGCCTTGAGCTCGCTCAGGCATTCGTCCCGCCGGGGCCGGGAGAGGTTCTTCAAATCCTCCGGCTCCATGCGCAGTTGGGCGCGCAGCAGGTTCAGCGCTTGCCCGTCCGGAATGCCCCGGCCCTGGGGCGGCTCCAGAAGTTGATCCTCCAGGCCCTGGAAATGGTATTGCTCAAACCTGCGCCCGTCCATGAGCGCCCCGGCCCGGCTCCAGTCCACCGGCCCCCTGCGGGCCGTGTAGCTGCGGTAGCTGGAAAAGGCGTAGTCCCCGGGGGAAAACACCATGCGGGCGCGCACCGGGTTCATGTGAATAAACCGGATGTGGCGCAGCAAATCCTCGCCTTCCTCCACCGGCTGGCTCATGAACCGGTCGTAAAACACCTTGCCCTTCAGGCCCCGGCTCTGGTTAAAATAGGCGGCGTACCGGGCGCACAGGGGACGCGCCAGCTTTTCCGGCCCCTGGGGCGCGTAAAGCAGCAGGTGGACATGGTCGTCCATCAGGCAGTAGGCGCACAGGGAAGCCGCGTTTTGCCCGGCAAGCTCTTCCAAAA
>DVJW01000006.1 GCA_018716505.1 Candidatus Faecaligallichristensenella faecipullorum
AATGATAGAGGAAGCGGCCACTTGGGCCGCTCCTCGAACCGGCAAAGCCGGTTCTGCGGATTAAATATGAAGGGGCTGCGGCCCCTTCATGCATCCCCAAACGGGAAAAATAGGTTTGTCAACGGTCTGAGCCCGTCCATTGCAAACGCAATGGACGGGCTTTTATGTACAGATTTACCCCACAGCCCCGGAGAAATCCAAACCGTCGGGCAGTTCATCCAGCGGCGGAACATCCACGCCTTCCGGCGCAGGCGTTTCCTCTGAGGCGGTTTCGTCTGCCGGCACATCCTCAGCGGCAGGATCTTGTATTTCATCCGTCGCGGGCTCCTCCACAGGATCCACCGTTTCTTCGCCCCAATTGGCGTCGGTCAGATCCGCCGGGTCGCCTTCCAGCTGGCCCGCGTTGGCTTCGGGATCGTCCAGATAGCCGGAACCCAGACCCGGATTATCCATTCCGGTGTAATCCATGCCGCTCTCAAACTGATAGTTTGGATCCTCCGTTCCGGTTCCCTCAGGGGCGGTGATCCAGGAGACGAACTCCTCCTTGCCCTGATCAAAGGTCTTTTCGCCGGAGAGCACCTCCAGGCTGAGGGTGCCCAAGTCGCTCATAATGGTGGGACGGCGGCTGAATATATAAATCTCGCCCATCAGCACGCCCACCGAAACCACCAGAATCACGCCCGATAAGATCAAATACACCAGCCGCCGCACCCGATGGCGTTCGGTAAGGCGGCCACAGATTCGAATAAAGCCAATGGCGCTTAAAATCAAATTGACAAAGGGAACCAGGCAAAGCAATAGCCCCACCACCGAGCAAATCATGCCCTGCCCCATTTTGGTACGTTCTTCGCGCTCCTGTCCCTTGGATAATTTCGTCATGCTCATGAAAAGAAACACCTTTCCGCCTCACGGCCGCGAATCTCGGTTCCGTCTGCCGCGCTCGCTTTGATAAAGGGCGTTCACCCCGCTGCACGGCGGTTAATCTCCCTTATTTTATCAGAATTCGATGGGGCTTACAAGCATTCAGCCCCGATAAACGCGGTTTCCTTTTAGTATGACGTGCAAGGCGCCAAATAGTTCCCTCAAAATGGCATTAAAGCGGCAAAATCATGGTAAAACGGGAGCCGGCGCCTGGCCGGGAGGCCACTTCGATCTTGCCCCCATGGGAAAGCACGATGATGCGCGCTATGCTCAGGCCCAGGCCATGGCCTTCGACGCTGCCGCCCCGCGCCTTGTCCGAGCGGTAGAAGCGGTCAAAGATGCGGCTCAGCTCATCCTGGGCAATGCCCATGCCGCTGTCCTCCACATAGATGCGGTAATAGCCGCCCTGCACCTCCGAGCCGATGGCGATGCGCCCGCCCGATGGGGTATATTTGATGGCGTTGTCCACGAAAATGCGAAGGGCCTGCTTGAGCACACCCCGGTCGCCCAACAGCCTGCCCGGCGCCACCGAGCACAGAACCAGCTGGTGGTCCTGGGTGAGCAACTGGGTATCCCGAAACAACTCTTCCACCAATTCGCCGGCCTCAAAGGGCGCCAACTCCAATTTCAATGTGCGCTTGTCGTGACGCGCCAAAAACAACAGCTTTTCCACCAGGTCCTTCATGGCCACGCTTTCACTGAGGATCGCTTCAATGGCCTCGTCGCGGATGGCCGGGTCGTCCTTGCCCCAACGGCTGAGCATGTCGGCGTATCCCTGAATGACCGCGATGGGGGTGCGCAGCTCGTGGGAGGCGTCGGAAACGAATTGTTTTTGACTGTTGTAGGCCACCTCAATTCGGTCCAGCATTTCATTGATGACCGTGGCCAGGTCGCGCAGCTCGTTTTTGGTGCCCTCCACATTGATGCGGGCGCTGAGGTTGTTGGCCGACAGGGTCTGGGCAATGGCCGCGATGGTGTTGATGGGCTGAAGCATGCGCCGGGTGGCGGCCCGCCCGCTGCTGATGAGGTCGATCATGCGCAAAAGATCCAGGGCGGCCAGAGTGAGGATCAAATAGATCAACATGCGCACCCGTTCGCTGACATCGTAACTCAGGCAAAGGGTCTCGTTTTCCTCTGAAAGCTCTATGCTCAGCTTTAAGATGGATTTGCCGTCCGCCCAATCATAGGACAGCCCCCATCCCGGCCCGGTGAAAGGGATGGTATCCGGATAGCGGCTGTCCAGCAGGCGTTCCTCCTGATCGAACAGCGCAAAACCCAAATCCTGAAATTGGTTTTCTTCCCAGGCGGCGGCAAAATCCGGCCGGGCGTTTAAAATGGCCTGGGCCTGGCGCACCATGGGCGGGGCGCAGATGAGCATAAAGGCCAACGCGAACAGAAAGAGGTGGGTGAACAGGCCGCGAATAAACAGCCATCCGTAATTCAGCGCCACCCGAAGAGACAGCGAAAGCCGCACCCGGCTGTTGAGACGGCCGATGCGGTCACTGAGGGCGTTAAAGCGCTGATCCGCGCTGGGGCGGGGCGAGGCCGGCGGGGCGGACGGCTCGCCCTTTTCACCGGACCGGCGTCCGGCATTGCGCTGAAGTTTTCTTTTTTTTCGTTCTTCTCTTTTGTGGCTGCGGACGGCCTGGCGGCGCTCCTGGCCGGCCGCTTCCTCATGCTTCTTCATATTTTAAAAGATACCCCACTCCCCGGATGGTATGAATGAGCTTGACGTGGTAGTGATCGTCCAGCTTTAATCGAAGATAGCGGATGTACACGTCCACCACATTGGTGTCCCCGGAATATTCATAGCCCCACACCTTGCTGAGCAGGTCGTCCCGGCTGAGCGCCACGTTTTGATGGGCCATGAGGTGTTCCAAAAGGTCAAACTCCTTTTTGGTGAGCTGAATGAGCTCCTGATTCCAATGCACGCTCCGGCTGTCCCGATCCAAAGTCAACGGGCCGCTGGTTAAAATGTGGGCGGATTGAGCCTCGTCCGGCGGCGCGGGCCTGCGCTTGAGCGCCACCCGAATGCGCGCCAAAAGCTCCTCAATGGCGAAGGGCTTGGTCATGTAGTCGTCCGCCCCCATATCCAATCCCATCACCTTGTCGGACACGTCGTCCTTGGCCGTGAGCATGATGATGGGCAGGCCGTCCTTTTGGCGTATGCGGCGGCAAACTTCAATTCCGCTCAATCCGGGCAGCATCAAATCCAATACCATTAAGTCGGGCTTTTCCCGCTCATGCTTTTCCAGAGCCTCGCGCCCGTCGTAGGCAATTTCCACCGCATACCCCTCATGGGTCAGCTCCAATTGGAGGTACCGCGCGATTTTCTTTTCATCTTCCACAACCAGAATCTTATGCATGGCGTTCAACCTTTCAAAGCGTTTTGACGGCCGCTTTATCCCGCGGCGAAGGCGGCTCGTCTGAGCCGTGCAACCCGTTGAGCGGCGCGGCCAGGCCGGAGGAAAAGACGGAACCCCCGGGCCGGCTTAGCGCGGACCGGGGAAGACCTTCGCGAACTGAATTATTCGATGGTTATTTTATTGTATCCTTCCGAGCTGGAATCCTGCGCAGCCGGATTCGGATTTTCGCCCACCGGCGCGGACTGCTGGCTTTGCCCATGGCGCGCTTCCTCCTTTCGCGGCTGCGTTTCGTCCACCGAGGTGAAACCGGCCACGCTGGATTTGATATTTTCCGCGGCCTGGCTTACAAAGGATTGAATGTTGGTATCGTCATACACCGCGCTGTTTTTGACCAGATTGATCCGGCAGCCCAGCATCAGCATTAGAATCAGCGAACCAATGATGATATGGGGCGCGAAGCACAATACCGCCAACAGGTAGATCACCGAAAGATTGACCAACAGGGTGTCCCGACGGCTGATCTGGATGCGGGTACGCACGCCCTTGCTCCACATCCGGGCCAGCCAGTCGCCAAAGTTTTCCTTTTCCGGCTTGCCCCCGGCGATGCGTCCGCGCTTCTCCAGCTCCACCAAAGCCTGGGCCACGTCTCCGTCGTACTTCTCCAACAGGGCCACCGCCTCTTCATAGCTGATGTGCGCCTTGGCGCGCAGGGTTTCAACATCTTCCAATGTGTAATTCCGGTTCATAACGATCATCCTCCCAATTGCTTTGTTTTCAGCTGATGAACATAGTATAGCGCATAAACTGCGGCTTTGCTTGAGAAGCGGCTGACATTTTGATGAGAATTTCATGAGAGAAACATGAAACCGCCCTAATGTAAGGGCGCATATCCGAATTTTGTCCCATGGGCCCTGGAATATTTACGTCTGCTTTTAAAATTATATAGCCAAGCGGTAAAAATGGATTGACAATTTAAAAAAATTAACATAGTATAAAAACAGTATGCGCCGGAGAGTTCGGGGGAAAAGGCGCGGTGGAAAGAGGCGAAATCACAATGGAACGCTATTCCGTTGGCATTGATGCAGGTGTGGAAAGACAGATTTACGGATTATACGATGATAATATGAAGCTGACCCATCAGATCAGCTGTAATAATAACCCGGCGGCCCGGCCGGAGGCTTCCATGGATTTAATGGTGAAACAGATTCAGCGCCTGGTTCAGGAGGCGGGCGCCTCCATGAAACAGCTCAAAGGGGTGGGCGTGGCCTTCCCGGCGCATATCGACTTTGCCCAGGGCTCCATCATCGCGGCGGCCAACATGCGCCAGTTTAACGGCTATTCCCTTTGCGATGAGCTGGAAAAGCGGATGGATCTCCCGGTTTGGCTGGACAACGACGCCAACGCCGCGGCCTATGCCGAATTTAAGCTGGGCGCGGGCAAGGGATGCGATCACATGCTGTATTTGCAGCTGGGCACCGGCATTGGCGGGGGCATTGTCATCAACCGCCAGATTTTCCGGGGCAATTACGGGGCGGCAGGCGAATTCGGCCATATGCTGGTGAGCGACAGCCAGGGCTTTTTGTGCGGTTGCGGCATGACCGGATGCGTGCAGTCGCTGGCCGCGGTGCCCATGCTGGTGCGCTATGCCCGGGAAAAAATCGAAGAGGGCCGGCAGAGCATATTGCCCGAGCTGGCCGGATCGGTGGATCAGATCAGCCTGAAAAACATTGCCCTGGCCTATCGCAAAAAGGATTCTCTGGCCATGGAGATCATGGATTTGGCGGTGGAAACCCTGGGACGCATGTTTGTCTCGTTGTATCAGGCCTTTAACATTGCCAACGTGGTCTATGGCGGCGATTTGGTCAAGCTGGGCAACGCGCTGGTGGATGGCATGATCATTCGCTTCCTGCAAAACTGCGAGATGGCGCGCAAATATCCGGTGAGCTTTAAGCCGGCCAAGCTGGGCGACCAGGGCATCATGCTGGGGGCCGCGCTCCTGGTGGGCATGAAGAAATAATCTTGCGCCGGGCCGTTCCGACCGTTTGGCCGGGGCGGCTCGCGTCCATTTGGAAAGGATTTTATGAACGGAAAGCATTTGATTTTCATGGCATTGACCCTTTGCGCGCTGTTGAGCGGATGCGCTTCGACCGGTCAGCCCGCCCCGAACCCGACGGCCCTCAGCGTCCAGACCACCGGGCCAACGGCGGAAGAAGCCACCTTGGCGCCCACGGAGCGGCCGGCCGCCACCCCGGAACCGCAGGCGGACTTTGAACGGACGGATATGGAACACGCCCGGCGGATCATGGAGCGCGAGGGCGACTATATCCTGCTGGATGTGCGCACCCTGGATGAATATAATGAGGGCCATATTCCGGGCGCCATCTGCCTGCCCAATGAGGAAATCGGGGATCAGGCCCCGGAGCAGCTGGTGGATCGGGATCAGCTGATTCTGGTCTATTGCCGCAGCGGCAGGCGCAGCCAACAGGCCGCTGAAAAGTTGGCGAAACTGGGCTATACCCATGTGGTGGAAATCGGGGGCATCCTCGATTGGGATGGCGAACTGGAAAAGTAGCGGGGCAACGCCTCCGGCTTGCAAAATCCGGGAAATTGGGGTATGATACCCTCACAGGGGCTTTTTATCCATTATTCCATATAAAAAGGGGGAATGACCCATGGCAGAATGGACGTTTCCGGTGTTTGGCCATGGCGGCGACTACAATCCGGATCAGTGGCTGCATATCCCGGGCACTTTGGAAGAAGATATCCGGCTGATGAAGCTCAGCCATGTCAACCTGGTTTCGGTGGGCATCTTTTCATGGGCCGCCCTGGAGCCCGAAGAGGGAAAATATGACTTTGATTGGCTGGAACATGTGCTGGATACCTTGCATGAAAACGGCATCTCCGCGCTGCTGGCCACACCCTCGGGCGCGCGGCCGGTATGGATGGCCCAGAAATATCCCGAAGTGCTTCGGGTGAGCGCCAACCGGGTGCGCAATTTGCAGGGCGGGCGCCATAACCATTGCTACACCACCCCGGTCTATCGGGAATTTGTGCGCAGGATGAACGTGGCCCTGGCCGAAAAGTTTGGCCATCATCCGGCGGTGGTGGGCTGGCATATTTCCAACGAATATTTGGGCGAATGCCATTGCGAATGCTGCCAGGAGGCCTTCAGGAGCTTTTTAAAGGAAAAATATCTGACGCTGAAGGCCTTAAACGAGGCCTATTGGACCGGATTTTGGGCCAAAAAGTATACGGATTGGAACCAAATCGTCTCGCCCTCGCCCAGGGGGGAGACGGGCATCCATGGACTGAATCTGGATTGGAAGCGCTTTGTAACCCGCCAGACCGTGGATTTCATGCGCCAGGAGATTCAGCCCATCCGCCGCCTGTGCCCGGATAAGCCGGTGACCACCAACTTCCACGGCGGGCACATGCTGGAAGATCTGGACTATTTTAAATTCCAGGAT
>DVJW01000050.1 GCA_018716505.1 Candidatus Faecaligallichristensenella faecipullorum
CCGCGAGGAGCGGCCCAGGTGGCCGCTTCCTTTATCATTTTCTGGCCGCTGCCGAAGGCAGCAAGAAAATGATGCAACTCGAAAAAATGAATATTTCATTTTTTCGAAGGGTGTTGACTTTGTCAACACCCAGAAACGGGCGGGAAACCTTGTGTGGGTTTCCCGCCCGTTCTTTTTATGGAGATTTACGAATCCCTGCGCTCGTCGTAATTGGGCTTTTGGCGATGCACCGAATAGAGCTCGGCCAAGGCCCTGGCCTGGGCGTCGTCCTGCGCCGGGGTGGGGCTCAGTCCGGTGCACTCGGTGGCCGAGGCCACGTTCTCTTCCAGGTTGTAAAAGGGATCCTGAATGGGATCGGGTTTCCGATCGCGCTTGCTCATGAAAAAAACCTCCTTCGCGTCTGTGCGGTTGTCCGCGGTCATAGCTTGGGCGATTTTCATGGATTTTATAAAATTCCGAACTGCACCTTGGAAAGCCAGATTTTGCAAGGTGTTTCACGGAAATTTGATCATTTAGGCGTATTTTCAGCTTTTTTGCGCCGGTTTATCCGCAAATAAGGCCAGAGCGGTTCATCGGTTTCTGATAATTTCCAGGGGAATCTTGTGATTTTTGACGAAATTTGATTTAAACGAGACTAACTGAACCAAAGCTATTGAAACCCCGGGACAAAGCGCCTATAATGGCATAAAGGGATGGAAAAGGGACAGGGTAAAGATCGCGGAGGAACAGAAATTGGCCAACAATCATATGGAAATGCGGTCGTTCGTGCGTCCGGGCACCCCGCCCATCGCGGTGTTGCCCACCGAGCACAGGGCCATCAGCACCCACGACCATGATTTTTATGAAATCGTCTATATTGTGGAGGGCTTTTGCCTGCACGACGTGGGCGGGCGCAGCACCTTGCTCATGGCCGGGGATGTGTTTGCCATCCGGCCGGGGGATCAACACCGCTATATGGGTAACCAGGATGTAAAGCTGTATAACTGCATTTTTCTGGCCGAGGCGCTGGGCGACGCCTATGAGGGGTTGCTAAAACTGCCGGGTATGGATATCCTGTTTTCCAAGGAGACCCAGCTGCCCCATTGGCAGCATGCGCATTTGGACTTGGTGGAGCGGCGCAGCGTCGCCGGCCTGCTCCGGGAAATGCGGGATGAGCGCGCCCATGCCCAGCCCGGATGGGAGCTGCGCATCAAAGCCCAGCTGGTCTGCCTGCTGGTGGATATTTCCCGGATCTTCAGCCGCCACTATCAGGCGGAAGGCGATAAGCGGCCCTACCTGGGCTATGTGACCCAGGCGCTTCAATACATCGACACCCATTATACCGGCGACCTTTCCATACGGGATGTGGCCGAATCGGTGGGGGTATCCAGCGATTACTTTTCCCGCCAGTTTAAACAGGTCACCGGCATTGTGCCGGTGGAATACCTGCGCCGCTATCGCTTCGCCCGGGCCATGGAGCTTTTGCAGGCCGGTCAATCGGTGAGCGAGGTGGCCCTGGCCGTGGGTTTTCGAAACCTTTGCCATTTCTCCCGGGAGTTTAAGGCCCAGCTGGGGCTCACCCCCTCCCAATACAAAAAGAGCTGCATGGATTTAAGCGGCGAAGAACAGGAGCCGGGCAAGGAATATGAGCATCTCACCGGCGAGGCGGATTAAGCTTGGGCGATGAAGGCCTTGATCTCATCCATCCGGCTTTCACATAAAGCATGGCCCATGCGGTAGGTTTGGCGCAGGGTTTCGATATCCTTTTCAAAGCTGTCCAGCGGACTTTCGGGCCTGAGGATTAGGGCGCGGCCCTGTTTTTCCAGCTCTTCGCAGAACAGCACCTGGCGGTTGTAAACCAGATGGCGCTCCAGAAGGGCCTTGGACAGGGCGGGATATTTGACGCTCAGCAGCCGGGCCGCGGCTTTGGTCTGTTTGCCCAGGCGCTTTCGGTAGCCCTTGGGTTGGGTCAGCACCAAAATGAGCCGGCCGCATCCGTCGGAAAGCGCATGCTGGGCCGGGATGGGATCGGCCACGCCCCCGTCGTAATATTTTTCGCCGTTTATGCGTATGCTGGGGAACAAAAGGGGCATGGCGCAGGTGGCACGGGAGGCGGTGAATTTGCGGTCGTCTGTCAGGCCATCCAGGTATTCGCTCTTTCCGGTGCGCGCGTTGGTGACGCCCACCACGAACTTTCCCTTGTAGCTTAAAAAGGTTTTCATATCAAAGGGAATAAGCCGGTTGGGAATTTCGTCAAACACAAAGTCCAGCCCAAACACGCTTCTGCAGCGCAAAAGGTTTTTGGGGCCCAGATAGCGTTCGTCGTTTCGATAGGCCTCCACGATTTGCAGGTTGCGCCCGATTTGGCGGGAAATATAGGAATAGGCGTCGCTGATGCCCGCGGAGACGCCGATGCAGTAGGGCAAAAGGATATCCTCTTTGAGCAGGGCGTCCATGACGCCCGCGCTGAAGATGGGGCGGAAGGTTCCGCCCTCCAAAACCAGTCCAGTCATGGCAGGCCTCCTGAAAATTACTTTGATAACAGTATAAAAACCGGACACGGCCGCGTCAAGCGCGAAAGCGTTATAAGCGCGGGAACATGGCCCGGATGGCTGGGCGGCGAAACGCATAGAAATGGAGGAAAACAAATTTGGCAAGATTATTTGGAACCGATGGGGTGCGCGGGGTGGCCAATCAGGATTTATCCTGCGAACTGGCCTTTCAATTGGGAAGGGCCGCGGCCTGGGTGCTGGCCTCGCAAACCCATAAACCCGGCATCCTGGTGGGCAGGGATACCCGGATTTCCGGGGATATGTTGGAATCCGCGCTGGTGGCCGGCATTTGTTCGGTGGGGGCCAGGGCCCAGGTGGTGGGCGTGGTGCCCACCCCGGCGGTGGCCTATCTGACCCGGTATTACGCCCTGGATGCGGGCATCATGATCTCCGCCTCCCACAACACCGTGGAATACAACGGCATCAAGATCTTTGACCGGGATGGTTACAAGCTGCCCGACGCCCTGGAGGATCATATCGAAGCCATTATTCGGGGTTCGGGGGAGGAGATCGAACAGCCCACCGGCATTTCGGTGGGCCGGCGGATTCGCATGCGCAACGCCCGGCGGGATTACCTGGACTTTTTGCGCTCCACCTTGCCCCAGCGGCTGGACGGGCTGCGCATCGTGCTGGACTGCGCCAACGGCTCGGCCTCGGACTATGCGCCCGAGCTGTTTACCAGCCTGGGCGCCACGGTGCTGCCCTATTTCTGCACCCCGGACGGCACCGACATCAACGACCACTGCGGATCCACCCATCCCGAGCGGCTGCAGCAATTGGTGGCCGAGCAGGGCGCGGACGTGGGATTGGCCTTTGACGGGGACGCCGACCGGCTGATCGCGGTGGATGACCGGGGGCAATTGGTGGATGGCGACCAGTTGATGACCATGTGCGCGTTGGATATGCGCGAGCGCGGGCTGCTGAAACAGGACACCGTGGTGTCCACGGTGATGAGCAATCTGGGCATGAAGCTGGCCCTGGACAAGCTGGGCATCCGCAACGCGCGCACCGCGGTGGGCGACCGGTATGTGCTGGAGCATATGCGGGAGCACGGCTTTAACCTGGGCGGCGAACAGTCGGGCCATATCATCTTCCTGGACTACAACACCACCGGCGACGGCATGCTTTCGGCGCTGCAGCTTTTGGGCATCATGGCGCGGAAAAAACAGTCGCTCTCCCGGCTGGCCCAGGTGATGCGGGTGTTGCCGCAGGTGCTGCTCAACGCCAGGGTGAGCCCTGAAGGCCGACGGAAGTATCAGGCGGATGAGGAGATCGCCCGGGCGGTGAAGGCGCTGGAGGATGAATTGGGCGCTTCGGGCCGGGTGCTTATCCGTCCCTCGGGCACCGAACCGCTGATTCGGGTCATGATCGAGGGGCCGGATCAGGCGCAGATTGAAAAACAGGCCTATGATCTGGTGCAGCTCATCGAGCAAAGATGCGCGGATGAAAAATAGGATACAGGATAGATAAAGCCTCCCGAACGCGTTCGGGAGGCTTTGTCTATTGGCTTAGTCTTTTTTCGCATAGCCCAAAGTGGCCAGGAAGCGCAGCATGCCGGCGCGGCCCTGGTCGTTCTGCTTATAGACCCCGGCGTCGGAGAGCACCTGGGCGCATTTATCGGCCAAAGCGGCGCGCAGCACGGACTGGGCCTGCTGGGCGTCCAGGTGGGTTCCGTTCTTTTCGGCCAGCTCCACAATCCATTCATAGTGCTTGTAAAGGGGCGAATCCTCGGCCGGACGCTGGGCGATATCCCTTTCCCCGGTGAGGTAGCCCGACAGCGCGTCCAATTCGCCCAGCAGCCGCCCGGGCAGGATAAACAGGCCCATGACCTCGATCAGGCCGATGTTTTCCTTTTTGATGTGGTGAAGAGAGGCGTGGGGATGGAAGATGCCCAGCGGATGCTCGGGGCTGGTGCGGTTGTTGCGCAACACCAGATCCAGCCGGTACAATCCGTCCTGTTTGCGCAAGACCGGGGTAATGGCGTTGTGGGGCGCGTCGGTCTGGGCGTAGATGCCCAATTCCGGATCGCTGTAGGCGCGCCAGGCGTTCAGCATATCCACCGCGGCCTGAATCAGCAGATCGCGATTGCCCGCCATCAGGCGCACGCAGCTCATGGGCCAATCGATGATGCAGGCGCTGATGCGCTTTTCCGGGGCGTTCAGCGCGATCAGGGGCTTGGCTTTGTCCATGGGGAAGCTGTAATGGCCGCCCTGGAAATGGTCATGGCTCAGGATCGAACCGCCCACGATGGGCAGGTCCGCGTTGGCGCCCAGGAAAAAGTGGGGGAATTGGTCCACAAAATCAAACAGCCGGTGGTAGGTGGCCGGGGTGTGCTTCATGGGGGTGTGCACGCTGTTCAGCACGATGCAGTGCTCGGGATAATACAGATAGGGAGAGTATTGCAGATACCACTTTTCCCCGTCCAGTGTCAAGGGCACCATGCGGTGGTTCTGCCTGCCCGGGAAATTCAGCCGGCCGGCATAGCCCGGGTTTTCCTCGCACAGCATACACTTGGGGTAGCCCACCTGGGGCGCGTTGCGCTGGGCGATGATATCCCTGGGGTCCTTTTCGGGTTTGGAAAGGTTGATGGTAATTTCCAGTTCCCCCGCGGGCGAGGGCGCGAAAAAGCGCACGTTTTTGGCGATATGATCCACCCGAATGTAGTCCGAGGCGCGGCACATCTCGTAAAACCAGCCCGTGGCGGCCTCCGGCCCCTCGGTGGACATCAGCCAATCAAAGGTGGCGCGCACCTCGTAAGGCGAGGGGGTGACCGCGCCCATGAGCCGGGTGTTCAACAGGTCGCGATAGCCCTGGGAATCCGGGATCAGATTGGCCTCCACCGCGCATTCCTCCAGCTCGTTGAGGATTGAGGTGGCGGTTTCGGGCATTTCGCCCGCCTCCATCTCGCATTCGGCCGGGGCGTCCATCTTCATGATATCCAGCAGCAGGTTTTGGGCATACAGCTTATCCTCCGATGAAATCAGCCGCTTTTGAATGGCAAAGCGCAACAGCGCGTCAATGGCCCTGGTGGCACGGACAGCGTTCATGGGGTTCACTCCTTTGTCAAAGTATTCCATAACGTCTTATGCATATCTATAGTATAAGCCATTTTTGGGAATGCGTACAGCCATGGATGAAAACTTTCGTTGAATTTACATCCCCGCATAAATCCGGCGTTTTAGGAAAGATTAGAAAAAATCTTTGGTTTCCCCTTGTATGTGGCGGGGGGATGGCTTAAAATATAAATTAATAATATAGTATGTAAAAAGTATATGGGATTCTGGTGAAGCTTTCGGGAGCAATCAATAGACAAATGGGAATGAAGGGAGAACATACGATGGGAAATTATATGGATGCGCTGGGCTATTTGTACACCCCTGAGGCGGCCAATTGGCTCACCAACCTCTATGGCAAGCGTGAGGGCGTGCTGGTTTCGCAGACCGACCGTTACCGCCGTTTGGGCAAGCGCCATATGGAGCTTTTCGGGGAGAAGAACTTGTATTTCTGTTCTGCGCCTGGGCGCACCGAAATCGCGGGCAACCACACCGATCACAACGGGGGCCGGGTTTTGGCCGCCGCGGTGAATTTGGATACGGTGGCCGCGGTTTCCCCCAACGAGACCAATGTGGTCACGCTGTATTCCGAAGGTTATGCCCGTCCCTTTGTGGTGGATTTGAGCGATTTGAGCGTGCATGAAGACGAGAAGGAGACCACCAACTCGCTGATTCGCGGGGTGGCCGCGCGCATGAAGGAACTGGGCTACAAAATCGGCGGATTCGACGCCTGCGTGACCAGCACGGTATTCAAGGGATCCGGGCTGAGCTCGTCCGCGGCCTTTGAGGTGCTGTTGGTGGCCATACTGGACGGGCTGTACAACAACATGACCATCGAGCCCAAGCTGCGCGCCAAGATCAGCCAGTACGCCGAGAACGTCTATTTCGGCAAGCCCAGCGGGCTCATGGATCAGATGGCCAGCTCGGTGGGCGGCCTGGTCACCATTGATTTCCGCCGGCCGGACGCCGAGGTGGAGGCGCTGCAATACGATTTCGCGGCCCAGGGTTACGCGCTGTGCGTGGTGCATACCGAGGGGGATCATGGCAATTTGACCAACGAATACGCGGCCATTCCCCAGGAGATGAAGCAGGTGGCCGCCTTCTTCGGGGGCAAGGTGCTGCGCGACGTGTTGCCCGAACAGGTGGAAGAAGGCGTGGCCCAGCTCAAGGGCAAGGTTTCCGACCGGGCCATTTTGCGCGCCCTGCATTTCTATGACGAAAACCGCCGGGTGGCCAACCTGGTGGAAGCCCTGAAAAAGGACGATTTGTTCGGATTCTTTGAGCAAATCATCGCCTCGGGGGACAGCAGCTGGAAACTTTTGCAGAACATCTATGTGGCCGGTAGCCCGGATCAGGGCCTGGCCTTGGCGCTGGAGATGAGCCACAGGATGCTGGCCGGCAAGGGCGCCTGGCGCATTCACGGCGGCGGATTCGCGGGCACCATCCTGACCTTTGTGCCCCAGGATATGCTTTCCGCCTACAAGCGCCGCATGGATTCCATCTTTGGCGATCATGCCTGCGCGGTGTTGGATATCCGGCCCTGCGGCGCGGTGTTCATGCCGGTTAAGGCGTAAAAAAAGGAGCGCTTTCTATGATTTTGATTCGCAACGCGCGCGTTTTGACCATGGAAGACGACAAGGTCATCCAGGGCGGGGAGATCCTGATGGATGGCGGAAAAATTGTGGATGTGGGCAGCGCGCTCAGCGCGCCCGGCGCGCAGGTGGTGGACGCCCGGGGCATGTACGCCCTGCCCGGGGTGGTGGACGCCCATTGCCATATCGGCATGTTTGAGGACGGCATGGGCTTTGAGGGCGACGACGGCAACGAGGCCACCGATCCCTTGACCCCCCAGCTTCGGGCGCTGGACGCCATCAACCCCATGGACCGCTGCTTTTCCGAGGCGCTGTCCTGCGGGGTTACCTGCGCGGCCACCGGCCCCGGCAGCGCCAATGTCATCGGCGGCCAGTTTTTGGCCATGAAGACCAACGGCCATGATTTGGAGCAGATGGTGATTCAGGAACCCCTGGCCATGAAGGCGGCCTTTGGGGAAAATCCCAAGCGGGTATATTCCGGCAAGCACCAGGCCCCGGAGACCCGCATGGCCACCGCGGCCATCCTGCGGAACGCCCTGATGGAGGCCCGGGAATATCTAAAGAAAAAGGAGCAGGGCGGGGACAAGGCGCCGGACTTTGACCTGAAGAAGGAAATGCTCTCAAAGGTTTTGACGCGCGAATTGCTGCTCAAATGCCATGCCCATCGGGCGGACGACATCCTGACCGCCATTCGCATCGCCAAGGAGTTCAATCTCCGCATCTCCCTGGAGCACTGCACCGAGGGGTATCTGATCGCCGACGCCTTAAAGCGCGCCAACGTGCCCTGCATTCTGGGCCCGCTGCTCAGCGACCGCAGCAAGATTGAGCTGCGCAACATGAGCTTTAAGGCCCCGGGCATCCTGCACAAGGCCGGGGTGCGGTTCGCGCTGATGACCGATCATCCGGTGATTCCCATGCAGTATTTGATGGTGGAGGCCGGCATCTGCGCCCGCGAGGGACTGGACGAGATGGAGGCCCTGCGCGCCGTTACCCTGAACGCGGCCTGGGCCATTGGTCTGGACGGCCGGCTGGGCAGCCTGAAGCCGGGCAAGGACGCGGACGTCGCCCTGTACGACGGCCATCCCATGGATACCCGCACCCGGGTGAAGCAGGTCTATGTGAACGGCCAGCTGGCTTACGAGGATTAAAGGCTTATATTCCAATATAGAGAACGGAGCTGTCCTAAAGACGGCTCCGTTCTCAGACCATTGTCAAGCCTATTTTCTTCGTTTGGGGATGCATGAAGGGGCCGAAGCCCCTTCATATTCAATCCGCAGGGCCGGCTTTGCCGGACCGAGGAGCGGCCCAGGTGGCCGCTTCCGATATCATTTTTCTTCTCGCCCCGGGCCGCGTTTCACTTGCCCGGGGTTCCGGCCCTGCGGAGCGCTAAGGCGCTGTCCTCGGGCCTCCAGCCGCGTAAACGCGGCCTCCGACCAGCCGTCGCCGAAGGCGACAGAAAAATGATGTGACTCGAAAAAATGAAATTCATTTTTTCGATATAGTCTCATCTTATCACATTCCCGCTCCTTGCGCAATCCCCAAGCGCTGGCGTTTTGTCCCCGGGGGATGTATAATGGAAGCACTGTAAAAAGGAGGATTTTTCATGAATCAAGTCGCGCTCATCACCGGGGCCTCCCGGGGCATCGGGGCGGCCATTGCCCGGGAGATGGCCCATGCCGGATACCGGGTGGCCGTGAACTATTTTCAAAGCCGGGAAAAGGCGATGGAACTTGTGGAGGAACTCATTGGCCAGGGCGCGGACGCCATGGCCGTTCAGGCCGATGTGTCGGATTTTGACCAGGCGCGGGACATGGTGGATCAGGTGCTGAAGCGCTGGCGGCATATCGACGTGTTGGTCAACAACGCGGCCATTGCCCAGCAAAAGCTGTTCACCGACATCACCCCCTCCGAATGGCGGCGCATGTTTGCGGTGAATGTGGACGGGGCCTATAACTGCCTTCAGGCCGCGCTTCCGGGCATGATCTCCCGTAAGAGCGGGGCGGTGGTCAATATCTCCAGCATGTGGGGCCAGGTGGGGGCCAGCTGCGAGGTGCATTATTCGGCCGCCAAGGCCGCGCTCATCGGGCTGACCAAATCCTTGGCCAAGGAGCTGGGCCCCTCGGGCATACGGGTCAACTGCGTGGCGCCCGGGGTGATTCTGACCGAGATGAACGCGGCCCTGGGCGAGGAAACCCTGGAGGCGCTCAGGGAGGAGACCCCGCTGGAGGCCCTGGGCCGGCCCGGGGAGGTGGCCAAGGCCGTGCTGTTTTTGGCCTCGCCGGACGCGGGCTTTATCACCGGCCAGGTGCTGGGGGTGAACGGGGGATTGATCATTTAGGGAAAGGGTTTACTAGAGGGTGTTGACAAAGTCAACACCCTTCGAAAAAATGAATTTTTCATTTTTTCGAGTTGCATCATTTTCCTTTGTCGCCCGTATCCGTCCGATGGACGGCTCCGGGTACGGCCCTGCGGACTCCTTCGGAGTGTCCTCGGGCCTAGTCGGGCTAACGCCCTCCCTCCTTTTGTCACCTTCGGTGACGGCCGGTCGGAGGCCGCGTTTACGCGGCTGGAGGTTCGAGGACGGCCCAAAGGGCCCCGCAGAACCGGAACCCCAACCCGGCGAAGCCGAGGTTGGGGCGAGAAGAAAAATGATAGAGGAAGCGGCCACTTGGGCCGCTCCTCGCGGCGTACATGCCGCCGCTGCGGATTGAATATGAAGGGGCCCGGCCCCTTCATGCATCCCCAAACGGGAAAAATAGGTTTGTCAATGGTCTGTTTACTAAGATGATTTTAACAAACCCCTGGCCCAAGCCCGGTTGTGAAGCGGGGTTAAAGGGTGTATACTGACTCTATACACCCTTATCCACAGAGGGTGACCGGGTTGGAGGATGAGGGAGCGATATGTTGAGACGGAAGCCAGGCCGGCCTTTGTTCAGCCAGATAAGGGAGACGGCCCGTCTGCTGGGGGGCTGTTGGCGCGCGCTGGCGCTGTTTGAGCTGGTCTATCAGTTTGCGGCCGGATATCTGGTGCTGCCCCTGTGCAAATGGCTGTTCAGCCGCTCGCTGGTGCTCTCGGGCATGTATTATGTCACCGAACAAAACCTTTGGACCCTGTACCGGCATCCGCTGGTGATTTTGGCCATTTTGGCCATCGTGTATCTGATCGCCCTGTTCATGGCCCTGGAGGCGGTGTGCATCATCATTGTCCTGAACCAGAGCGGGCAAAAGAGCAACCTGGGCGTGATCCAGCTTTTGGGCGAGGGCATGCGCGCCATGCTGCGGCTGATCCTGCCGGGCGGGGCGGCGCTGGTGGGCCTGAGCGCCCTGCTCATTCCCCTGAGCAATTTGATCGTCAGTTCCAGCTTTCTGCGCAATATTCAGCTGTATCAATTCCTGAACGAGGCGCTTTTGAGCCATTTTCCCGCCAACCTGGCCTATATGGCGGCCACCTTGGGGCTGATTGCCCTGGTGTCCAAATGGATGTACGCCTTTCATTTCTTTTCCCTGGAGCGCATGGATGGCCGCCCGGCCATTCAGGCCAGCCGGCGGCTGAGCGCCGGACGCCGGATTGGCGGGGTGGCGGGCTATATTCTGGTGAGCTCGGCGGCCGCGCTGCTGCTGTGGGCCCTGTCCTCGGCCGCGCTGTACCTGTTAAACCAGGCGGCCCTGAGCCTTTTCAGCGGCGAACTCCTGGAACGGGTGCAAAGCCTGTTGGGCCGCAGCGTGAGCACCATTTTTTCCTTTATCCGCCAGGGGGCCGCGGTGGCCATCGGATACGCCTATCTGACCACCGCCTATTACCGGGGCAAATGGCACGCGCGCGCGCCCATTCCCGCCCCCATCGCGCCCCGCTCGCCCCGGGCCAAGCGCTTGAACGCCATGATCTTTACCCCGGTGGCCCTGGTGCTGGTGACGGCGCTGGTCATCATGGATTGGACCGGCTGGGAGAGCCCGGCCAGCATTAAACTCAGCGAGCTCAACCTGGCCGAACCCTTGCCCTCCCAGCGCCTGATGGTCATGGCCCACCGGGGCAGTTCGGTCCAGGCCCCGGAAAACACCATGAGCGCCTTTGAGCTGGCCATCCAGCAGCGCGCCGATTATATCGAGCTGGACGTGCAGGAGAGCAAAGACGGGGTGGTGGTGGTGGTTCACGACAGCAATTTCCGCCGCACCGCCGGGGTCAACCGGCCGGTGGGCGCCATGGATTATGAGGATATTTTGCGGCTGGATGTGGGCGCGCGCTTCAGCAGGCGCTTTGAGGGGGAAAAGGTGCCTTCGCTGGCCCAGGTTATGCGCGCCTGCAAGGGCAAGGTCAAGCTCAATATCGAGCTCAAGAGCACGCCCTATCAAAAGAACCTGGTGGAATCCGTGGTCAACCTGATCGAACGGTATGAGTTTCAGGAGGATTGCGTCATACAATCGGTGAACTACGCCTATCTGCAGCAGGTCAAGGATCTCAACCCGGATATCCGCTGCGGCTACATCATGGCCGCGGTGCTGGGCAGCTATGAAAACCTGCCCTGCGCGGATTTCTTTACCATTGAGAAATCCTTCGTGAACGCGGCCGCCATTCAGAAGGCCCACAACCTGGGCAAGCACATGTACGTCTGGACCGTGGATACCCGCGCCGCCATGGAACAGATGATCGACCTGGGGGTGGACGGCATCATCACCAACCGGCCCGACCTGGCCCGGGAGGTGCTGTTGGAGCGGGATACCCAGCAGCTGGAGTTTTTGAGCAGTTTGGAAGACGGGCCCTTGGCCGGTTTGCTCCCGGAGGAAGAGGAGGAAACGCCCCCGGAGCTTCAGCCCACCCCGGATCCGGATACCCGGCCCACCTCGATATTGGACGGGGCCTAGGGGAGGCGTTCAAGCCCCCCGGCGTCCCGCATAAAAACACAGCGTGTCGAAAAAGCCGGCACGCTGTCTGGGTGTTGACAAAGTCAACACCCTTCGAAAAAATGAAATAGGTGAAAAGTCAAGTCAAGTGCAACAGTCGATGGGGAAACGCCAACCAAGACACTTTCTGGGACGGCGGTTCATCTTGTAGACAAAAGCTTGAACCTCTGAATCGGAAAACTGCCTGAAATCAGAGTATTTCGGAAAGGCCTCCCGGAGTAAACCATTGGTATTCTCATTGCTTCCCCTCTGCCAGGGGGAAGCGGCGTCGGCAAAGTAGAAGAGGGTATCGCCCAGTATCTCTTCTACCTTAGCGAACAGCGCAAACTCACTGCCACGGTCACAGGTCACAGTCCGGCGCAGTTCCGGAGGCAAAGCGCCGAGCATTTGAATCATCGCTTCAGCTACAGCCTCCGCCGTTGCACGTTCTACTTTTGCCGCGTAGAGCATACGGCTTTTTCGGTCTACCAGTGTTACAATGGCTCCTGTGCCATGTTTCCCCGCAACCGTATCCCCCTCCAAATGGCCGGTCTCCGTCCTGTTGGCAGCCGCCTCAGGCCGGTCTTTGATGGGACGCGCATTCACGATTTGCCCTGTTTTGCGTTTCGTTCCGCCGTTGCGGCGCTTCTTTCCTTTGCGGCGAAGATGTCGGGCAAAACTCCTTTTACGGCTCACATATCCTGACCTTTCTGAATGAAAGAGGCCTGCGGAGATGGCACGGTAAATCGTTTTGGCGCTCACAGGGAGCGCCTCTCCATTCAGCCGTGCCCACTCTACGATTTGCTCCGGGGACCAATGCTCTTCTTCAATCAGGCGTCGTATCCATTCCAACAGCACGGGGTCTGACAAGATCCGTTTCCGGCGGCATTTCCTGCGCTTGCGTTCATAAATCTGCTGTGCTGCCTCAGGCTGATAGCGATGCCGGTTCCTCCGGCCTCGCCTCAGTTCCCTGCTGATCGTGGAGGGCGAACGCTCCAACTCCCTGGCAATTGCTCGAATACTGAGGCCTGCTTCATGGAATGCGTATAGACTTCCTCGTTCTGTTGGTGTAAGATGTATATAGTGGCTCACGGGACGCTCACTCCTTTTTTGTGTTCGGCAAAACCATTATAAGGGGTTGCGCTCCCGTGTGTCACGCTTTTCTTTTTTTCTCCTGTTGCACTTACAGTGTACATTCAGAA
>DVJW01000051.1 GCA_018716505.1 Candidatus Faecaligallichristensenella faecipullorum
GAACTCAACAACGGCTATCTGACCATCTCCACCCAGAAGGCCCTGGAGAAGGACGAAAAGAACAAGAAGGGCCGGATGCTCCGCCAGGAGCGCTACGCGGGCATGATGCAGCGCAGCTTCTATGTGGGCGATCATATTACCGAGGAGGATGTCAAGGCCAGCTACGAGAGCGGCGTTTTGCACCTGGTGTTGCCCAAGAAGGACGCGCCCAGGCTCCCCGAAAAGAAGACCATTCAGATCGAGGGCTAATCAAATCCCCGCCGGATTTTTCCGGCGGGGATTTTTGCGCTATATCCTTTTTTCATCCGAAAGGATTTCCCCATCCTTGAGCGTAATCTGCCGGGGGCAATAGGCGGCGACCTCCGTGTTATGGGTCACCACCACCAGCGTTGCGCCTTGAGCGTTGAGTTCCATAAGCAGTTCCATAATGGAAGCGGCAGTGGCGCTGTCCAACTGGCCGGTGGGCTCGTCGGCCAGGATGATTTCATGCTGGCGCACAATGGCCCTGGCGATGGCCACCCTTTGCCGTTCGCCTCCGGACAGCCGGGTAACCCGTTTGCGCGCCATGCCGCTCAAACCCACCTTCTCCAGGGCCTCCATGGCCATGCGCTTGCCCTTGCGCAGCGAGGTTTCGCGGTCGAACAGGAAGGGGGTCAGCACATTTTCCAGAGCGCTGCGATCCTCAATCAGTCCGAAGCTCTGAAACACAAAGCCGATATTCTGGTTGCGCATCTGAGCCCGCTGCTTGTCGGCCATCTTTTCCGTTTTTCTTCCATCGATTTCCAAATTACCTTGGCTGGGCACGTCCAGCAATCCAATGATGTTGAGCAGCGTGCTCTTGCCCGAACCCGAAGCCCCGGTCAACGCGCAGGCCTCGCCTTTTTGAATATTCAGGCTGATGTTTTTCAGCGCCACTTTTTCCTCAGGCCGTCCCGGATTGTAGGTCTTGCCCACATGATCCAGCATGATATGCTCCATCTTACATCCCCCTTTCCGCCTGTGCAAGGCTCAACCGCTTTTGCTCGCAAGCCCGCACCGTGCTATACAGCATGGGCGCGATGAGCAGAATCCCCAGCGCCGCAAACAACAGCAGCATATGTGGATAGCAGGCCGGACCGACGGTGGGCGCAAAGACCGCCATAATGCTGTGCAAGGGCAGCAAAAGCGCCAACAGAATCGGAATGCAGTAGGCCCACCATATGGCCGCATACCAGGCGCCCCGGCGCATGCCCAGCAGGCGGTAGACCGATGCCTGTACGGCCAGCTTCTGGCCCACATTGGCGGTGAACCCCCTGAGCCCCACCAGCAGCAAAACCAGTGACCACAGGCACATCAGGCCCAGTACATTGTCATCCCCGGTAAACTGCCGGGTCAAGTCCTGCCTGCGCATCTCGTCAAAGGTCATGACTTCCCCCAGGCCGCATTCCCTGAGCCTATCGCGCCATGCTTCAATTTTCCCGCCGATCTCCCCGCCGTCCTTGGGAAAGAGCAGCATGGGATTGCACACGGTATTCCCGGGCCTTATGGGCAAATCCGGCTGTTCCATGGCTAGGGCGATATAATTTTCCCCATCGTACCGGCTGAGCATAAAATTGATGGACAGATTGGAACCTCCGGTGGTGCTGTAAATGAATTCCATATCCGGGTCTATGAAGCCCGCCACATACGCCTCAATGACCGGGCCTTCATAGCGGACGGTGAAATTGGGAATCCGGTCGCCCACCTCGAAGGCAGGCCGAAGGCGCTCATCCAGGAGCAGCCCCACCCCTTCCCGGCCGCTGTTTTGGGCCTCCAAAAGTATTCTGGATACCCCGCCCGGCAGGTCGATATTCCTGACCAGCGCCTCGTTGTACACATACAGCGTGAGCTCGCCCTCGTCCCCGTACCAGACCCGCTCCTGAATGCTGGCCGCCCGGTCCGCGAATTCCTCGATCAGCGCCACGGCCTCCCGAAAACCGGCGGGTTCGTCCTGATCGCTCATCGTCCATTGCCAGCTCAGGGCATGATTGGCCATAAACACCGCGCCGTTTTCCATGCCGGTGCCCTGATAGGTCTGATACTTAATCCATTTATCCACCGGCAGAACGCAGGCATACCCCACGCAGTAGGCGGCGCACAGCACGATCACCAGCACCAGCGCAAATTGGGCGCCCATGGCCCGCCAGACCTGGCCCATGAGATGCAGCTTTTTCCTCATGCCCAACGCTCCCTTCCCTGGCCCAACGCTCCCTTGACGGCCTTCCAAACGGCCAGCCCATGGGTGAGGGCCGCCAGGCCCAGATAGACGGCCCAGGTAAACGCCCAGCCCCACAGGGACAAGGGCCGGTCAAAACCTATATAGTCATAATAGATAAGGTCGGAGGGATACAGGGCCAGCAGAAAGCCCACCAGAACCAACCCCAGAAACTGCAGGTAAAATTCCCAGAAAATCCGGCTTCGGGACGCCCCGGAGGCGTATTCGGCCTCGATCAGGCCCTTGCGCTGCAAACAGACGCACCGGGCCTGCACCCCCATCAGAAGCATACACACCAAAATCATGGGCGCGCACACGGCCGCCATGAGGGAGCCAAAACCGGTCAGACCTGCCCTGGGCAGCGGATCGGGCGGAGCCTCCATAAACGGCCCGAACAGGGCGGCGATGCGCTGATGCCGGGCGCTGTCCGGGGCGTTGTACAGGCCAAGAACCACCCGGTCGATGGGATAACCAGCCTTGAGATAAGTTCTCAACGGAAGGCAGACCCCGAATTCCCCCAGTCCTTCTATATCCGCCCGGCCGCACAGCATGTCCAGATCGCACACCCCGGCCAGGGCGTAGGCGCGTCCGTTGATCTCCACTTCCTCATAGGGAAACCGGAAACTCTGGTCATTCACCCAAAACCCCGAACCCATCCAGACGTAGTCCCCGTCCCCCTGGATCAGTTCCTTATCCAGCCGCTGCCATGACCATAGCTCGCCCATAAACAGGTTGGTGGCCATCACCACCCGATTGCCTCCAGTGGGGGGCGCGTAGACCTGAACCTCATCCGAGGGCTGCGCCTCCTCCAAAAAGGCCCGCACCGCTTCGCCCAAGGCTTCCCCATCCGCGTCCGCCCGAATCTGAAGGTCGTACACATGGGTCTTGTTATAATCCGCCATTTCCACGAACATCCAAAGCACCTTAACTCCGCTCAAAATCACCAGGGCAATGGCGGCGTAGGAAACGGCCTGGGCCAGCAGATAGCGCTTATGGTAGCGCGCCAAGCTTTTCAAATGCAGGCCTATGGACCACAGCATGGTTTCACCTCCC
>DVJW01000052.1 GCA_018716505.1 Candidatus Faecaligallichristensenella faecipullorum
TGGGGCGAGAAGTAAAATGATAGAGGAAGCGGCCCCTTGGGCCGCTCCAGCGGCGCGGCGTCAAAATCTTCGATTTTGCCGTCCGCGGTCGGCGAAGCCGACTTGGAAGCCCAAAGGGCTTCCAACCTTGAACCGCAAAGCCGGTTCTGCGGATTTCGGAGGCCGCGCTTTGCGCGGCTGGAGGTTCGCAAACGTTGTTTGCGAACCGAAACCCCGGCCTCAGCTCGGCTGGGCCGGGGCGCAGACATGAAGGGGCCCGGCCCCTTCATGCATCCCCAGAGTACCGAACTGGGTTTTTCGACAGCCTGTACCGTTAAAGCCCACTTTCCAACCCAAAGATAACCTGATTCTCCCCGTACCTCGTTGCAATTTGCCGGCAAATCGGTTAAAATGGGCTTGTGTCTTTGTCGAAAAAAGGCAACCAATTCAAAGCGCTATCGCTTTAGAAAGGAGAAGTGAGCTTGAGTTATATTATCATCGCGGATTCTCCCACCGACCTTCGCTATCAGGATGTAGACCGGTATCAGCTCCCGCTCTTTTATATCCCCTACATCATGGACGGCGTAGAGCATACCGGAGATATGGGCCGAGGCCCTGAGCGCCGCGCTTTTTATAAAGCCCTGCGCGATGGTTCCACCCCCACCACCTCCCAATTGACCGAATACGCCTACGCCGAAATGTTCGAGCGCTATCTTCAGGAAGGCACGGACATCCTGTTTATCTCCTTCCCCAGGGCGCTCAGCCATACCATCGAAAACGCCCGTGCCGCGGCCAAGAAACTGCTTGAGCAGTATCCCGAGCGCCGCCTGGAGATTTTTGACTGCCGCAATGTATCCGCAGGCTACGGCCAGCTGGTGCTCAAGGCCCTTCAAAATCGCGAAAACGGCCTGGATTTTGATGGCAATCTGAAGTGGCTCCAGGAAAACTGGTCCAAGAGCAACGTGGTCTTTGCGGTGGACGACCTGAACCACCTGAAGCGCGGCGGCCGGATTTCAGCCACCACGGCCATCGTGGGCAAGTTGTTGGACGTCAAGCCTATTTTTGAGCTGGACGAAGCGGGCGGCATTCGGGTGGTGGAAAAGGTTCAGGGGCGCAAGAAGGCGCTGCGCACCTTGCTGACCCGCCTTGAGGCCCGCCATCCCCTGCCCGGAGAATCCATCATCATCATGCACGGCGACTGCGAACAGGATGCCGAACTGCTCAAGAAAATGGTGCTGAACCGCCTGCCCGAGACCGATGTGCAAATCTGGACCGTGGGCGAGATTGTGGGCACCCATGCCGGTCCCAGCGTCATTGCCATGGCCTATTGGGGCGATGCCCGAGTGTAATTCATCCGGTTATTTTCATCATTGTATTATTCGTCATTATTCATCCGCCGCGTTCTGCGGCGGATTTTTTGCGCCCCTAAAAAGGGACGGCCCGCATATGCCGGCCGCCCGAATGCTATCCTTCCCCCGGCCGCGGCGGAAATACCGCCTGATGCTGCCGTCCGTCGTCGATCAATTCAACCCAACCGTCCGCCATGGATTGTCCGTCCAGCTGGGCCCGCGCCGCGTCCCGTTGGGCCATCAAATGGTATTCGCTGCGGCCCCACCGCAATCTAAGCTCCATCTGATCCCATTCCTTGGGCAACAGCGCGTTGAGCCGCACCCGGTTTCCCCGCTTTTCCAACCCGGCCAATTCGTATACCGCCACCCGGTTGAGCCAAGCCGCGGCGCCGGTGTACCAGGTCCATCCGCCGCGCCCGGTTAAAACGCCCTCGCCGTATACGTCCGCGGCCACCACATAGGGCTCCACCCGATAGCGCGCCGCCTTTTCCTCGCTGTCCGCATGGCGGCTGGGCAACAGCATATCCATTACCCGGTAGGCGCGCTGGGTCTGGCCGAGTTTGGCCAGGGCCATGACCACCCAACAGGCGGCGTGGGTATACTGTCCCCCGTTTTCCCGAACGCCGGGCAGATAGCCTCGAATGTATCCCGGGTCGGTGCCTTCGCCGTCAAAGGGCGGGGTGAGCAGCTTTACAATGCCCACGCGCTCATCCACCAGTTGCAAATACACCTGATCCATGGCGCGCCGCACCCGATCCGGATTTAATCCAGCCATGACCGCCCAGCTTTGGCTGAGGGCGTCGATCCGGCATCCGCCCTGACTGGAGGCGCTGCCCAGCTTTTCTCCCTCGTCGTTAAAGGCGCGGATATACCAATCCCCGTCCCAACAATGGGTCTCAATGGCCTCGCAAAGGGCATTCGCCATCTGGAACAGCTCCTCTTTGTCGCTTTCCCGGGCCAACTCGCCGAATTCCCGGGCGGTCACGGCCAGAAATTCGGCCAGCCAGACCGATTCGCCCTTGCCCTTGTTGCCCACCCGGTTCATGCCGTCGTTCCAATCCCCGGTACCCATGAGCGGCAGGCCATGGCTGCCCAACCGGCTGCCCGCGCGTCTAAGGGCGCGCATGCAGTGGCCATACAGGCCTTCCCGCTGTTCGGAAAGCTCGGGGATTCCGTACCAGTCCTCCTGACCCTCGGGTATCTCCACATCCTTAAGATAGTTTGCCTCTTCTTCCAATACCGTAAGATCCCCGGTTTCCTTCACATAGCGCGCAGTCACATAGGGCAGAAACAGCAAGTCGTCGCTGATATGCGTCCGCACGCCCTGACGCTCGGGATGCCACCAATGCTGCACATCGCCGGATTCAAACTGATGTCCGGCGGCCAGCAGCAGATGCGCCCTGACCATGTCCGGTTCCAAATACATCAGGCTGAGCATATCCTGCAGCTGATCCCGGAAGCCAAAGGCGCCTCCGGCCTGATAAAAACCGGAACGGCCCCAGACGCGCCCGTTGAGGGTTTGGTAGGGCAGCCAGCGGTTGACCAGGGCGTTTAGGTCCGGATTGGGGGTCTGAAGGCTGAGCCTGCCCAGCCTTGCGTTCCAGACCTCGCGCACTCTCTTGAGCTGATGCGCCGCACCTTGCCCCTGCTTCCATTGCTCCAACGCCTCCCGGCAGGCTGCTTCATCCGCCCCGGCCGCCATCAAAAGAGAGATGAGCCGGGTCTTGCCGGGCTCCAGCGCCAGGGCGGCGCTCAGCCGGCCATTGGGCCCGGCGTCCGCGGCCAAATCCAAAATCGTGGTCATGGCCGCGTAGCCCTCCGGGGAACTGGCGAAACATTGCCCATCCCGGGCAAATTCATGGGCCAGGCGCGCCTCGGCTCCCCGGGCGCCCATCATCCAGTCCACCTGATAACATAGCTTAACCTCCCGCCAGACGCCGCCCCGGTTCTCAATCTCCAGGGCCATGCACTTGACCGGCTGGCCCTCGCCGATGAACAGGCTCAGATGCCAGAAGATTCCGTCCGCTCCGCCCTCAAACAGGCTCATTCCCTGGGTATGGACAACCCTGCCCTGACTGGATGGAAGGATCTGAATCCGTTCACCTCGCTCCCCGTCCTCCAACCATACCCTTTCTCCAAAGCCCTCCCAAAGCGGGTCGTTGGTAAATCGGGTAATTCGGTAAAACCTGCTGTTTTTCCACCAGACAAAGCCGCCGCCGCGCTCGGAAACCAGTGCGCCCAGTCCGCCGCCGGTGAGCAGGTTGCACCAGGGCGCCGGGGTTGGATGGCCGGGCTTTAGATCGATTCCATAGCTGTTTCCGCCGTCCAGGAACCCGCCCCATCCATTAAAGCCGGCCCGGCGCAACTCGCCCAAAGCTTCGCCCGGCGCCTGCCGCATGGCCTGCCATTGGCCTCTTTCCAAGGGTTCCACGGCCTGCAGCCTTGCCCGCAGCTGGGGAACGAACTCCTCCCCTTTGCCCGACAGGTACAGCGCGGAGGCGGCGCGCAGCAAAAGGCGCTGTTCATTCTGAAGCGCGCTGCCCTCCAGGAGATGCAGTCCGCCGTTTTTGCCGCCCAAGTCCCTCAAGTGGCTGGCCGCGGCCATATCCCGAAGGGCGTCGCGCACCGGTTGATCGTAGTCGTTGCCATAGTCGTTAATCATCACCAAATCGGCCCAAAGCCCCATGCCACGCCAAAATTCGTGCATCCGCATGGCGCTTTTGGCCAAGGGCATCTGCTCCATGGCCCCGATTTCCACCACCACCAGCGGCAGATCCCCGGAAATGCCCAGTGCCCACAGGTTGCTGAGTTTAAGGCGGTTTCCCTGGACCGCCTGCCTGCGTTCGGGGTCTGTGATATCCTCAAAGACCGCCAAAGCGGCCGCCCGCTGAAACAGCCAATGTTCGGCCGGGCGCAGGGCCAGAAAGCCCAGCATGGCCTTGGCTTGGGTTTCGGAAAGCTGAAGCGCGCGAATATCCCCCTCCAGCGTGCAATACCGCCGGCACCAGGACGCAATTTGCTCCTCCTCTTCCACCATGCCCAGGGCAAAGCCCAGGTGGATCTCCTCCTCCGGGGCCATGACCACCCGCACCCTGAGCGCGCCGCATGGATCCAGCGTCTGGCCCACGCTGCCGCTTAAGTCCTTTTCCAGGCCGCTTAGCATGCTTCCGTTTCGGCCCAGCAGCTTTTCCCGGCTGGTCTCCACCGAAAGCGCGCCGCGCTCCGCCCCGCTCACCGCGTACAGCATGACGGGAAAGCGCTTGCCCGCCTCCCGCGCCCGCCGTTTAAAGCCCAATACCGCGGGTTCGGGCCGCATGGTCTCCACAAACAGTTTTTGAAAAGCCGGATGGGCCTCCATGTCCGCCCGGGCCGCCAGCGCGGCCTCAAAGCATCCGGTAACCTCCACTTCGTCCGAAATTCCACCCAGATTTTTCAGGCTCAAATACTGAACCACGGTTCCGTCCTCCGGGGAAACGGCCACGCTGAGCCGCGCCTGAAGATCCCCGCTCTGGGTCTCGTACTTCGCCAAACCGGCCTCAAACACCACCCTCTGGCTTACGCCCTTGACCGGCGCCTGGCCGGTGGCCCTGAAATGGACCTGGCCGCCCCGGCCGGCGATGTGAATAAACAACCCGTCCTCCATCGCCCGATGGTGTCCAAATCGATTGAGCTGCAGCCCGTTGTGGCTGGCCATGGCCCGCCCATCCGCGCTGAGCATCAAAGTGGTGCCCCCGCCATAAATCAAATGGGTATCCGGGGCCGGGGCATCGCTCTTGGCCACCCTGGCCGCGCGCTGAACCGGCCGCATGGCCTGGGGCGCGGCGTGACGGATGGGCAGATTGGAAGTCGGGCGCATATGAATCCTGCCTTCTTCCAACAAAAGCTCCAATCCGCGCGCCTCGGGCTTGCTCATAAACCACTTGACCAGCCTGTCTTCGGTGAGCGCATTCATGAGCGCGCAAAGAATCATGCCCTGGTGGTGGGCCATATAGCTGTAAACCACCCGATACGGGGTGTCCTCAGGCAGCCGCTCGGCGGCGCAGTCCACCGCCTCATACAGGCCGAATTCCCCTGAAAAGCCCAGGTTCATCATGCGCCTGAGGTTTTCCGATACCTCATCGGGAGCCATGGGCGCGGCCAACATCGAGGCATAGGGCGCCACCACCCGGTCGCTTCCGTCTCCCCTGAGGGCCAATTCGCTGAGCCCAAAGGCCCGGTATTGATAGTTCATCTGGCGGTCAAAGCCAAAATACCCGGATTCCGATACCCCCCAGGGCATGATAATGCCGCCGGCCTGGGGCGCGCAGCGCTGCTGCGTTAAGATGACCGCGCCCATGGTCTGTTCCATCATGCTGCCCTTGACCGCGGGCAAGATCAGCCTGGGCATCAGGTATTCAAACATGGTTCCGCTCCAGCTGAGCAGCGCCACCCCGTCCCGGGTTCTGACCGCGGCCCGGCCCAGACGCTTAAAATGCTCGGCTGGCACATCGCCCTTCATCACCGCCACATAGCTCAAAATTCTGGATTCCGAGGCCATCAGGTCGTACAGCGACTCGCTGGTGCGCCCGCTCTCCACGTCCATGCCGATGTAAAACAGCTTGCGCTTGGCATTATACAGCAGTGAAAAATTCATCTGGTCGGCCAGGGCGTCCAGCCTTTGGGCCAACTCCTCCACCCGCATATCCTGCCCATCCAAAGCTCTGAGTCCCTGGGCACAGCCATACAGGCAGCCGGCCAGATTTCCGCCGTCCACCGAGGAAACATATCGGGGTTTGAGCGCCTCCAAAGTGCGAATGTCATACCAGTTATACAGATGCCCGTTCCATTTTTCCATCTTCTCCAGGCTGTCCAGGGTGCTTTCGATGCGCCTGAGCATGAGCGCCCGATCCAAACAGCCCAATTGGTTGGCGGCCAGACAGGACAAGAGGTACAGCCCGATATTGGTGGGCGAGGTCCGGGCTGCGGCCCCCACCGGCGGATCCATCTGCACATTGTCCGGGGGCAGCCCGCAGCCCTTCTCGGGCACATAGGTCTCAAAAAAGCGCCAGGTATCCCGGGCCAATTGGGTAAACTGTTCCCGCTGCTCCCAGGTGAGTTCGGCGCCCTGACTGATGGGTTCCTCCAGCGCCTTGACCACCAGGGGCGCCATGAAAAACATGCCGGCCACAATCGCCACAAAGGGAATCCAGCTCACATGCCACAAACCGCCCAACATGAGCAGCGCACAGATCTGCTGCGCCCCAAACCCGGCCTCGGCCGCCTTGTCGGAATCCGCGGCCGTGACCCATTCCAGCATCTTTTTCCTGGAGATCAGCTGCCGGTACAGCGCGCGAACCGCCGCGTCCAATTGGGTAAACGCCATATCCGGCCAAAGGGCCATCCGAAGCAGCATGGCCTTGACCGGCCTGAGCCCGGAAAAGGGCAACGCGGCCAGCAGCGGAATCAAAAACGGCAGCAACGCGCCCACATAGAGCGCTTTATTGCCCAGCCAGGCGCCCAAAATCAGCATAACGAGCGCCGCGGGCAGCTCCAAACTGCGCCTCAAGTTGTCCAGGATCATGTATCGGGAGAGCCCGCTCAGCCCCTTGGAGCGCTTTAAATAGGGCAAGAGCTGCCAATCGCCCCGGGTCCAGCGGTGCTGGCGCTTTTTGTATCCGGTCCAGGTGGCGGGATGACCGTCGTACAGCACCAAATCCGAGGCGTAGCCCGCTCCGGCCAACGCGCCCTCCAACAGGTCGTGGCTGAGCACGGTGTTGTCGTCGATCTTGCCCTGCACCGCCTGTTCAAAGGCGCGCAGGTTGTAAATACCCTTGCCGCCGTAGATGCCCTGGCCGGTCAGATCCTGATACACATCGCTCACCGCGGTGTGATAGCCATCCACCCCGCCCGGGCCGCCCAGGATATCGATCAGCCCATTGGTCACCGCGTCCGGGGGCATCTGCATCCGGGGCTGCAGGACCGCCCATCCCCTGCGCTTGCCCATCTCGTCGGTTCTGGCGGCGTTCAAGGGATAGGCCATGGCTCCGATCATCCTGCGCGCCGCTCCGGGCAGCATCCGGGTGTCCGCGTCCATGGTGATAACCAGCGTAAACCGCTGAGCCAGATTTTTTCCCCTCTCCTCCATGAATTCGCTTTCCCCGGTCAGGAGCAGCTTATTGAGGGCCATCAGCGCGCCCCGCTTGCGCTCCCTGCCCATCCATCGCCCGTCCCGCTTCACAAGGCTGCGGCTGCGGTTGAGATAGTGATACTTGGTCCACCCCACCCGGGCGTTCATCTGGTCTATGCGCCCGCTCAGCGCCTCATAGATGCCCTGATCTTCGGGGGTGGAACGGGTGGCCGCGTCGGCAAAATCCCCGAGCAACAGAAATTCAATATTCGGGTCGCGTTCCACCGCGCCCATGGCCTCGATTTCCCCGGCCAGTTCCATCGCCCGCTTTTTCGAGGACAGCAGCACCGGCATGACCACCAAGGTGCGCCATTCGTCGGGCACCTGATCCATCCTGAGTTTTAACAGCACCCGGGGCTTTACAAATTTGCCCACCAGCGCATTGACGCAGGCCGCGCCCGCGCCCCACGCCACCATGAATCCGGGCACAATCCCCCAAAGGGGCATGCCAAAGAGCAGCAGCGCCCCCAAAATCAGCGCGCCCGCCAGGGCCACCATCGCCCGGTAGGCCACCCCGTTTTCATCCGGAATTTCCCCGGGCATATGCCCATCCGCCCGTGCCCCCATATCGGTCAACAGCGCGCGCTGGCCCTGCTCCTCGCTGAGCCACCAGCCCACATGGCGCTTCAAGCCCTGGCCTTCCCGGCTGAGCTTCAGCACATGGCGCGCCACCGTGACCTCGCCCACATCGGCCCTGTGGGCCAAAAGGCAAAGCCGCTTTCTTAAAACTTCCTTGGATTCATCGTCCAGATTTCCATAGATTCCGGCCGGGTCGCGCATGAGCTCGTTTTCGGTGCGGCTGAGCTTTTGAAAGGCCTCGCCCCAATCCAGCGCGTCCAGCATGCGCAAGGCCTGCATGATGTTGCTCAACCAAAGCCGGTCCACGGCCTGGCGCTCGTGCTCGGCATGGATCAGACTTTCGGCGTCCATATCCCGATCTCCCAGCCATCTTTCCAACTGGGCGCGCACCTCGGGCATCTCCTGCTCGTGCAAAAGGTGCAGCGCGCGCTCAAAAGAGGCCTCCTCCCGGGGCATGGATTTCATATCCGGCGCCTTTCCGCTGAGTATGGCCTGAACCCATTCGTCGGCGTCCCGCCGCTGCCCGGCCGCCCGAACCACCCGTCTGGACACGCTCAGAAACGCGGCGCAGAGCTCCAGGCTGAGGGCCGTGGGAATCTTCCAAAGCTCATGCATCTTCAAGCCCTGAACCTCATCAAAGGCGCGCACCGCGCGCATCAGCCGTTCCTCGCTGATGCGCGCGTCGCTGTGAACCACCAATTCGTGCATCAAGGTCAGCAGCCGGGGCACGCCGCCATGGGCGGGCAGGCGCTCGCTCTTCTCCCGCCCCACCGCCGCGGCGCGCGCCTCCACCATGCGCGCGTTGTCCAACAACCATTCCATGGCCATGGTGGGCTCCTGCTGGCTCATCAGCCGGCCCGCCAGTTGCCGCATCTTGCTGATCTCCCTGCTGAGGCCGCAAATCCTGAGCTGTGCTGTGCCGTCCACCCGCATATTTACAGCCAGCGCACGGGCATGCTGTTCCATGGCATTGTCGGAAAGTTGCGCGTCCCGGCGAATTTCCCATCCGCTTGCGGTTCCCCCGTTAACTGTGCGCATAATAAAATCACTCCTTGTGGTTTCCAGTATGCGCCACAAAGAGTGATTTCATGCCTATTCTTAAACTTTTATTCCTTAACCGGCCATTTTGATTCGGAAACCTTTATCCAGCCTCGTCCACCGCGTTCGGGGTCTCATAAAACAGATCCTTGGCGTACTGCTCGCCAAATATCATGTCATATTGCAGGAGCTTCAGGTTTTTGAGCGTCTCGGCTATATCCGGGGTTCGAATGCTGTTGGGATTTTGAAGGATTTCGCCCGAAGCGGTCTTGAGCACATAGGGGTTCATGGCGTCAATGGACCGGCTGGCCTCATAAACCAGCTTAAAGTAATTGGAAGCGTCGATGCCCGCATAGCGCAAAAGATGGCTGCTCAAAAAGCTGATGCCCAAGGTTTCCGGCTCGTCAAACTCGGTTTCATAGCTGGTCCAAATGTAGTAGGGCGTGGTGTATTTGGCCATCAGGTATTCGCCCTCATCCTCGGGCGCGCCCTCCATGCCCGCCTGGGTGGGCTCGGCGGCCAACCGGGGATGATGGTCGCCAAAGATCAGCACAATGGTAGGCTCGCCGGTCTGAGCGAAATAGTCGATCAGATCCCGCCCCAGCTGGGCCGCGTCCTTAACCCCGGCGGTGTAGGTTTTCAGCTCCATCATTTCCGCTTCGCTGAGCTCCTGATCGATGGTAAGGTCATAATCCCGGGCGGTTTCGGGGTTGCGATAGGTGCCGTGGTTCTGCATGGTGACCGCAAAGCAGAAGAAGGGCTTATCCGCATCGCGTTCCTCATAGACCTCGCAAATCTTCTCAAACACGTCGCGATCCGATATATACTGATATTTGAGCTCCGGATCCTCGAAGTCATCCTCCGCATAAAATTCATCAAAGCCCATCAGGGGATACACGGTATCCCGGTGCCAGAAATTCCGGGTATAGGAATGCACCGCGTAGGCCTGGTAACCCAGATCCTTGAGCAGGCTGGTGAGGCCGTACACCTTTTTGTCCTTGATGTAATGCTGATAAGGCAAGGTGCCCAGGGGCAGATGAACCGTGGAACTGCCGGTCAAAAACTCAAACTCCGAGTTGCAGGTATTGCCCCCGTACACGCTGACCAACAGGTTGCCCTTGTACAGCGAGCCGCTCTCCACGCTTTCCAGCGGGGCAAAGGGATCGTCGTTGTAGACCAAATTGTCATTGAGCAGCCGCCCGTCCGACCAACTCTCATCCATGACCACGATGATATTGGGATTTTCGGGCGCGTCCACCGGCTCATAGCTGTAATTATCGAATTCGGCCAGTCGCTCCACCGATTTTTGCGAATACAGATAGGGCTTTTCCACCATCAGGGATTTCAAGTTGATGGCCGTGGCCAGCTGAAATCCATAGGTGCGGTATTGCACCACGCTGGTGGATTGGGAGCCGGGATTTTCGTCCAGAACCTGATTTAAATAGGAACGCCTGCTCCATGTATCCGCCACCATCAACACCGGAATCGCCAAAACAAGCAGCCCGGCCACCACCCGCACCGGCCATTTCCAAAGTTTGATCCGCTTTAAATGCAACCGCCAGACCACCACCATGGCGCCAATGGCCACCAGCACGCACACCACCGCCTGCCAGGTGATGGTGATGGTCAAATTGGGCACAATGGACAGGGCCGCCCGCCAGTTGAGCACATCCCTGGGCAGCAACACCTCGCCCCGGAACACAAACATATAGTGGTTAACCACACCGGCCACGGTCCAAAATGCGCAAAACAGTATGGTGGCCGGCAGGGCGTGGCTCATGAGCAGCCAAAGGCCCAGATAACCGGCATACATGCTGATGAGCGACCAAAGCGCCACCAGCGGTTGGCTGGTCATCCAATGAATCAAATTGGCCGGGGTCTGTTGGTTTAACAACTCCAGCAGAATCAGCATCAGCGGCGGCACAATCAGCGCGGTGAGCGCCTGCTTCAGCGCCATGTGCGTCCGCCCATGGGGTTGACGTTCCAGATTTTGCATGAAAGTTCCTCCCTGGCGGGATGGAATGCCCATCTCCGCCCAATGATGCGGGCAGCGTCCACCAAAATGGCGAAAATTTTTATATTAGACGCATATACCCGCCTAAGGGGTTCCATTTTTATTATATTATAGGTTGTTCAACAAATTTACTACAACAGCCCAAAATGTTGAAGCGCGTTCCAGATTCCGTCGTTCTCCAGGGAACCGGTTACATAATCCGCCCGCTCCCGAATTTGGGGCGTGCCGTTGCCCATGGCCACCCCAATGCCCGCATACTCCAGCATATCCAGATCGTTGTTGCTGTCGCCAAAGGCAAGGATGTCCTGACGCTCCACCCCCAGCGCCCGGGTGATGATCTGTATGCCCGTGGCCTTTGAAAAGCCCTTGGGCACAAACTCTATGGTTACGCCCTCATGGCGGATGGCGTCAAATACCCAGGCCAGCCGCTTCACCGCATATTCGGGCCTGGAACCCGGCACAATTTTCGCGCTGATCTTGTTGACGAGCATGGCGCCCTCGCTGCCCCTGATGGTCAGCCGGCGCGGCCCCAATACCTGATCGATATACCCTCGAAACCCATCGATTTCCTGGGTGTATTCCTCATCGTCAAAATACAGCGCTTCCGGGCCTTCCAATACCGGAACCATGCCCTCGTCCCGTAGGGCCCTCACCGCCCAATCGGCCATATTCGGGGCCAATTCCTTGGAAAAAACCCGCTTGCCCTGATATTCTATATCGGTGCCGCAGGCCGCCACCACCCCCACAAAGCCCAAATCCACCAACCACTTCTCCACCAAAGCCCGGCTGCGCCCGGTGCAGATAAAGGGCAAATGCCCCCGTTCGTTGAGCAACCGGATGGCGCGGCGGGTGCTTTCGATTACCCCGTGCTCAAAGTCATACAGCGTGCCATCGATATCGAAAAACAGGGCTTTGCGTCCCATGAGCGCTTTCTCTCCTTCCCATATATGGATGGATATCAAATAAAAAGAACCGCCCGCATCGCGAACGGCTCTTTTATCACGCGGCTCCAAATCCCAAGAGCCGCGCACCAGGCTTTGGAATCAAATATCCTTAACCTTAGCGGCCTTACCACTGCGATCACGCAGATAGTACAGCTTAGCACGGCGCACCTTACCGCGACGGACAACGGTAATGCTGTCCACACGGGGGGAATGCAGCGGGAACGTACGCTCCACGCCCACGCCATAGGAGGTGCGGCGCACGGTAAACGTTTCGCGAATACCACCATTGCGGCGGGCCATAACCACACCCTCAAACGCCTGCAGGCGCTCACGGCTACCTTCGACAACCTTCACCTGAACGCGAACGGTGTCGCCGATGCCGAACTCGGGGATATCGGAGCGCAGCTGAGCGCTCTCGATGGAACGGATGATTTCATTCATTGGGATGTATCCTCCTTTCCTCCAGGACGTTCTTGCCCAGCGCCTCTTGCGCAGGCAGCGGACCGCCCGATGTCACAAAGCAGATTATACCATAATCCCTTAGCCATTACAAGGGGTCGTCTTCGTTAAATTCCTCTTCCCGGGCGCGCAGGGCTTCCAAATAGAGCCGGTCCGCCTTGTCCAAGGGGGCGCGCTCCAACAGCTCCGGCCGCCTTTTTAAGGTGATTTCCAGGGATTTTTCCCTTCTCCAGCGCTGGATATGGGCATGATGGCCGTTTAACAGCACCTCCGGGGCTTCCATACCCTCAAACACCCGGGGCCGGGTATACTGGGGATATTCCAGGAGCCCCGTGGAAAAGCTCTCGTCCTCGGGAGATTCCTCGCTGCCCAACACTCCGGGGATCAGGCGCGACACCGCGTCAATCACGATCAGCGCGGGCAACTCGCCCCCGGTGAGCACATAATCCCCCACCGAAAGCTCTTCGTCGATCACCAGGTCCAGCGCCCGCTGATCCACGCCCTCATAATGGCCGCACAGCAAAATGAGTTCCTGCTCCCGGGCCAGTTCCTCCACCACCTGCTGGTTCAGGGTGCGCCCCCGGGGCGAAAGATAAATCCGCCGTCCCTGAAAATTTTCCCCCATGGCCGCGCGCATGGCGTCCACGATGGGCTGGGCCAACATCACCATGCCCGCGCCCCCGCCAAAGGGATAATCGTCGGTGTTCCTGTGCTTATTTTTTGAGTAGTCCCGGATGTTGATGAGTTCGACCTCCAAAAGGCCCTTTTCCATGGCCCGGCCCAGAATGCTGCTGTGCAACACCGGCTCCAGCATTTCGGGAAAAATGGTCAGTACCTTAATCTTCAAAGACCGCCACCTCGCGCAACCTGGCCGCCGAAAGCGTCATCTTCTTTTGCTCCACATCCACCT
>DVJW01000053.1 GCA_018716505.1 Candidatus Faecaligallichristensenella faecipullorum
TACTCGCTGGCGCTGATGCCCAGCTTTTTTGCGCGCTTTTCCAGAAGTTCCTTGATGGTGGGCGAAATGCGAATGTTCAAATTGGCAACGTTGTGATTCTGTCTGGCAGCCATTGAAGATCACCCCCATTCATTGATAGGCAGTCTGCGGCGATATTCGAGATAGGAGAATCGGCTCAATCAAAATGGAAGATCTATGTTATTAAATTTACGTTATTTAGAGTGATTTGTCAAGAATAAATCGCCTGATTTAATTGAAAATGTCGATTGTTTGATAGAAAATCAACAATTGTGAAAAAAAGCGCCGCCAAACGGCGGCGCACAGGGTGTCGAAAAATCCGGCACGCTGTCAGGAAAATGAATGCTTCATTTTCCTGACAAAAACTTATTCTCCCCAATGTCCGTGGGCCCAGTGCATGAGGGTTTCCTGGGCGTTGATCCGGGGCGCGTCCTCGGGCGGCTCGGGTTTTTTAAATCCGCCGTCACTGGTCATGACCCTTGCCTTTACGTTGTCCTTCCATTGCAGCTTCAGCACATCGTATACCCGGTTAAACAGTTCTTCCTGTTCCACCGGGAACATCAGCTCCACCCGGCGGTCCAGATTGCGGGGCATCCAATCGGCGCTGGAAAGATAGATTTCGCTGCGGCCGTCGTTGTGGAAGTAATAAATGCGGCTATGTTCCAGATAGCGCCCCACGATGGACTTTACCTGAATGTTTTCGCTGATTTCCGGAAGCCCCGGGCGCAGGCAGCAGATGCCCCTGACGATCAGGCGTATCTTTACCCCGGCCATGGAGGCGCGGAACAGGGCGGCGATGATCCCTTCATCCACCAGCGAGTTCATCTTGGCAAAGATTTCGGCCCTTTTGCCCTGGAGCGCGTTTTGTACCTCCCGGTCGATGAGGTAGAGGAAACGCTTGCGCAGCTCGTTGGGCGCGCTCACCAGTTTTTTGAGCCTGGGCGGCTCGGTGAACCCGGTGAGCATGTTGAAAAACGCCGAGGCATCGTCGCCGATGCGCTCGTTGGCGGTAAACAGGCCGTGGTCGGTATAGATGTTGGCGGTCACATCGTTGTAGTTGCCAGTGGCCAGGTGCACATAGCGGCGCACCCCTTCTTCCTCGGCGCGCACCACCAAGGTGATCTTGGAATGGGTCTTGAGCCCGGCCATGCCGTAAATCACATGGGCGCCCGCCCGCTCCAGCCTGCGGCCCCAATGGATGTTGTTTTCCTCGTCAAAGCGCGCCTTGAGTTCCAGCAGCGCGGTGACCTGCTTGCCCGATTCCGCGGCTTCCACCAGCGCCGCGATGATGGGCGAATCGCCGCTCACCCGGTACAGGGTCTGTTTGATGGCCAACACCTGCGGATCCCGGGCCGCCTCCTGCACGAAGCGCACCACCGGTTCAAAGCTGTCGTAGGGGTGATACAGCAGGATATCCTCCTTGGCGATGCGGGAGAGCAGCGTCTCATCCTCGGAGAGCTTGAGCCGGTGAGGCGCATAGGGCGGGTATTTCAGGGCGTCAAAGCCGCCGAGTTTATACAGATTTTTCTGCAAGAAGTCCAGATTTATGGGCCCATGGATGGGATAGGCGTCGCCCTCTTCCAATTCCAGGGATTCCTCCAACACCTTGACCAGCCGGGGATCGGCGCGATGATCGATTTCCAGCCGGATGGCCGCGCCCCAGCGGCGCTGTTTCAGGGATTTCTCGATTTCCTCCAACAGGTCCTCGGCGCCTTCCTCGTCGATGGACAGGTCGGCGTTTCGGGTAATGCGGTAGGGGGAACAGGTTAAGACCTTCCGGCCCAAAAAGAGCTTGTCGATATTGCGCGCGATCACCTGCTCCAACAGGATCACATCCACCCCGCTCCCGCCGGGCAGCCGCACCACCCGGGAAAGACCGGAGGGCACCTGAACCGTGGCAAAGACCGGATCGTCGCCCTTTTCCTCGAGCAACAGCCCCAGGTTCAGGCTTCGGTTGAGGATCAGTGGAAACGGGCGGCGGGAGTCCACGGCCATGGGGGTGAGCACCGGGTAGACCTGGGTGTCAAAATAGTCGTCCAAATAGCGGGCCTGGTCGGGACTCAAGGATTTGGAGTCCAATATGCGGATGCCGTTGCGCGCAAGCTCGGGCAGGATCTGCCTGCGCAGAATTTCGTACATTTGCTCCATCATCACCCGCACCCGCCGGGTGATGGCGGAAATCTGCTCCTTGGGCGTCAGCCCGGCGCAGTCGCATTTTTCGTAACCCGCGTCGATCTGGTCCCAGATGGAGGCCACCCGGATCATGAAAAATTCGTCCAGATTGCTGCCCGCAATGGACAAAAATTTCATTTTTTCAAACACCGGATTGTCCTCGCTTACCGCTTCCTCCAATACCCGCTGGTTAAATTCCAGCCAGCTCAGCTCGCGGTTAATGACCATATTGGGCCTTAAATCCTTGGGACCAAAGGGAACAGGGGACTGGTCAGCCATTGATATCTCCTCGCTTTACCTTTAAACGTGCTTTAACGCCAAATATCTCAAAAACAGTTCGGCCTTATGTTCAAAAATCCACTTTTCCAACGTGGCATCCTGATTGGCGGAGGCGAACAGGGTGAGCTTTTCGCCATCCAGCTTTATCTCCTCGAGGCTCAATTTTTGGCGGTGTCCTTTGTCCATGGCGTCGGCCAAACGCAGGATGCTCAGCAGTTTAACCGCCTTAAGGTGATCCTCCGGCCCCAATTCATTGGAGGATTGAAGGATCTCGCTGGAAACATAAGAGGAATGATAGCGGCCCAGAAAGGCCACAATGCCCAGCTCGCGCTGGTTCAGTCCCAGGATGGGGTTGGCCAAAAGGATATGCGCCGACTGCTCGCCGTGGTTGACGGTGGACAGGCGCTTGCCCATATCGTGGGTCAGCGCGCCCAGGCGCAGCATCAGCCGGTCGCGACCGGTCATATCGTGCAGGGGCCGAAGCTCGTCGAACAGCCGGATGGCCTTGTCGGCCACATCGCGGGCGTGCTTTTTGTCGTTGTGCTGGCGCGCGGCCAGCGCCTCGGCCTGGGAAATCATATCTTCCGTCCCCAGATCCGGGCGGCCCAGCGCCTCGTCCCGCATTTCGGCCACCACGCCTTCCTTTAGGGAAGAGGTGGTCAGATGCAGCGATTCCGCGCCGGTCATATCCATAAACGAGCGGATCACCATCATGGTGGGCAGCAGAATTTCGGCGCGGGGCGCGGGAATGGAATAATTGCGCTCCATTTCCTGGGGCGTCATATCCCGAACGGTCAGATAGAGCTGGTCAAAGCGCTTGCGGGTCACATGGCCCCCGGCCAGCTTGAGCAATTGGCCGGCCTCGCCCGAGAGCACCAGACAGTGGGGGATATCCTTGAGCCGCACCATGGCGCGCACATGATCCAGATTGGAGAGGATATACTCCTCCAAAAGCAGGGGATAGCGGTCGGATTGGCGGGCGGCCGCGGAAATGAGCTCCCACAACCGGAGCGCGCCCATGCGGATATTCCGGGACATCACCAAGCGGTCGTTGCGGATTTCGCTGATTTCGGTGGAGCCATAGCCCACATCGATAATCAACATGCCCTCCCGGCGCATCTTCCGGTAGTTTTCCACCCCGTCGTCCAGGGCCTTAAAGGTGGTATAGTGTTCCTCGGCGTTGCTGAGCACCTGGACCTGAAACCCGGTGGAAACCCGGATTTGGTCCACCACCCAGTCGCGGTTGGCGGCCTCGCGCAGGGCGCTGGTGGCCACCACCCGGCATTCGTCCACCTTATATTCGTTCAGGAGCGCCCGAAAGCCCAGCAGGATTTCACAGGTTTCCCGGGTGGTGGCGCGCTGTATGCTGCCGGTGGAAAAGCAGTCGCGGCCCAGGGCCACGCTCTTGGAAAGCTCGTCCAGCACGCGCAGGCGGTCCTTGTGCATTTCCACGATCAGCAGATTCAGCGCGCCGCTGCCCACGTCGATACACGCCAGGCGCCGGGGCGATGGCTCTTTCATAGTTGAATCCCTCCGAAAATTTGAAACTCTGTCCGCCTGTGGTTCGGAGCGGGGAAAATCCGCCCCGAACCACAGGCGAACGGCCTATTTCTTGCCCTCGCGCAGGCGAATCGCCGCCAGGATGAGCTGGACCACGTTGTCGATCCCCATGCTGCTGTTGACGCACAGGTCGTAGCTGGCCGCCCGGCCCCAGCTCTGGGGGGAGTAGAAGTTGTGATAGCTGGCCCTCTGCTTGTCGGTCTTGCGGATCAATTCCTCCGCGGCCTCATGGGACAGGTCGTGCAGCTGCGCGATGCGCTCCACCCGCTGTTCCAAGGGCGCGCAGATAAAGCAGGAAAACAGCCTGGGGTCATCTTTGAGTATATAGTCGGCGCACCGTCCCACCAGCACGCAGCTGCCTTGGCGGGCCAATTGGCGGATGGTATCGAACTGGGCCTTGAGCAGGGCTTGATTCACCGGCTGAACGCCGCCCAAATACATGCCTGCCCCCAGGGCAAAGCTCAATGGATTGGCCGGTTTTTCGTCATGGGCCTCCAGATAGCGTTCGTTGAGCCCGGTTTTTTGAGCCGCCAGGGTGATGAGTTCCTTATCGTAAAAGGGAATACCCAGCATCCCGGCCAGCTTCCGGCCGGTCTCGGCGCCGCCGCTTCCAAATTCGCGGGCAATGGAAACAATGATTTCCGCCATAAGGATCCCTCCCTTTTGGTATTGGATTTATTTACATTATAGCATTGTGAAGTGGAGGGAGCAAGGCAAAAGTATGCAAGAAATAAGTCATAATCAAGCAAAATATGCAGGAAACGAGTCTGATTAAAAGTGGGACAAAGGGAGAGAGCGGTTGGGGCAAAGGACGGGTAAAATCGAGGGCCTGGGGACGGGATTTTCGGCATTTTTGGGGAAATTTGATGTTAAAAAATAAGTCAACCACCCAAAACGACCACTTTTTGGCCGCAAAAGGGGTTGACAGAACTTGACATCGGTGTTAACATAGTAACTTGCATTAGTATGCCTAAACTGTCGGAATTTGCTCTTCTGTTTCTGTCGCAATTTTCCGGCTTACCCGATGCCCTACGTTATTCTACAACGAATAAGCCAAAAAGGCAATGGGGAATTTTCAAAAAATTTACGGGCTGCTGTAATTTATTTGGTATCGATCATTGGATTAGGGGTGATTGCTTTTATGGTCCACGAGGTGCAGATGGGCAAACGCACGAGAATGAGCTTTGCCAGGATCGAAGAATCGCTGGCTGTGCCGGATCTCATTGAAGTGCAGAAGAATTCCTACCAGCACTTTCTCAAGGAAGATCTCCGCGAAGTGTTGGCGGACGTTTCACCGATAACCGACTACAGCGAGAATCTTGTCCTGGAGTTCGTTGATTATAGCCTGGATCCCACGCCCAAAAACAGCTTGGAGAAATGCAAAGAGCGCGACCAGACCTATTCCTCCGCGTTGAAGGTCAAGGTGCGCCTGACCAACCGGGAGACCGGCGAAATCAAGGAAAGCGATGTGTTCATGGGCGATTTCCCGCTGATGACCGACTATGGCAGCTTTGTCATCAACGGCGCCGAGCGCGTTATCGTTAGCCAGCTGGTCCGCTCGCCGGGCGTCTATTTTGCCCGGGAGATCGACAAGGCCGGAAAGCCGCTCTATAACGCCACCTTGATCCCCAACCGGGGCGCCTGGCTGGAGTATGAAACCGATTCCAACGACGTTCTGTGGGTGCGCATCGACCGGGCGCGCAAGCTGCCCATCACCATGATCCTGCGCGCGTTGGGCTTTGGCACCGACGCGCAGATTCTGGAGCTCCTGGGCGAGGACGAGCGCCTGAGCGCCACCATTGGCCGCGACACCACCAAAAACGAAGAGGACGGCTTAAAGGAAATCTATAAGCGCCTGCGTCCGGGCGAGCCGCCCACGGTGGAATCGGCCAAGACCTTGCTGAGGAATCTGTTCTTTGATCCCAAGCGGTATGACCTGGCCAAGGTGGGCCGCTATAAATTCAATAAAAAATTGGCCATTGCCGCGCGCATCGCGGGCCAGGTGGCGGCCGAGACCATCGCCCATCCCATCACCGGGGAGGTGCTGGTGGAGGAGGGTCAGACCATTTCCCGGGAGATGGCCGAGACCATCCAGAACGCCGGCGTAAACTGCGTCAGGGTGTCGGTGGAAAACCGCACGGTCAAGATCATCGGCAACAACTTTGTGCGCATCGAGCCCTTCTTAAAGGACTACGACCCGGCGCTGTACGAGCAATATGACGCCGAAAAGGCCGGCATCCGCGAGCGGGTACACATGCCCACCCTGGTGGAAGTCATCGAGATGGTGAAAAAGGACGGCGTGCCGCTCATGGAGGCCCTCAAGGAGAACATGAGCCGCCTGGTGCCCAAATACATCTACACCGACGATATCGTGTCCTCCATCAGCTATCAGATCACCTTGCCCTACGGCATCGGCACAGTGGACGATATCGACCACTTGGGCAACCGCCGCCTCAGGTCGGTGGGCGAGCTGTTGCAGAACCAGATCCGGGTGGGCCTGTCCCGATTGGAGCGGGTGGTCAAGGAGCGCATGGCCATTCAGGATATGAACGACGTGCGGCCCCAGAACCTGATCAACATCCGCCCGGTTTCCGCGGCCATCAAGGAGTTCTTTGGTTCCTCCCAGCTGTCCCAGTTCATGGATCAGCCCAACCCGCTGGCCGAGCTGACCAACAAGCGCCGCCTGTCGGCCCTGGGCCCGGGGGGACTGAACCGCGAGCGCGCCTCCTTCGCGGTGCGCGACGTGCACTATTCCCACTACGCGCGCATCTGCCCCATTGAGACCCCTGAAGGCCCCAACATCGGCCTGATGGGCTCTCTGGCCACCTACGCGCGCATCAACGAATACGGCTTCATCGAGGCGCCCTACCGCCGCATCGATAAGGAAACCGGGGTCATCACCGATGAGATCGTGTACATGACCGCGGACGAAGAGGACAACTATGTGGTGGCCCAGGCCAACGAGCCCCTCACCGAGGATCACCGCTTTGTGCGCGACCGGGTCACGGTGCGCATCCGCGACGAGATCGTGGAAGTGGACAATAAGGACGTGGACTTCATCGACGTGAGCCCGCGCCAGCTGATCTCGGTGGCCACCGGCATGATCCCCTTCCTGGAAAACGACGACGCCACCCGCGCGCTGATGGGTTCCAACATGCAGCGCCAGGCCGTGCCGCTTTTGGTGCCCGAGGCCCCCATCGTGGGCACCGGCATCGAGTACAAGGCCGCCTGCGACTCGGGCGTTGTGACCTTGGCCAAGCAGGACGGCGTGGTGGACAAGGTTTGCGCCGATGAGATCATCATCCGCGCCGAAAACGGGGTGCGCCATACCTATAAACTTCAAAAATTCGCCCGCAGCAACCAGGGCACCTGCATCAACCAGCACCCGGTGGTTTCCTACGGCGAAATCGTGAAAAAGGGCCAGGTCATCGCCGACGGCCCGGCCACCGATCAGGGCGAGATCGCCTTGGGCCACAACGTGCTCATGGCCTTCATGACCTGGGAGGGTTACAACTACGAGGACGCGGTGCTGCTCAGCGAAAAGCTGGTGAAGGAGGACGTGTACACCTCCATCCACATCGAGGAGTATGAGTCCGAGGCCCGCGACACCAAGCTGGGGCCCGAGGAAATCACCCGGGATATCCCCAACGTGGGCGAGGACGCGCTCAAGGATTTGGACGAGCGGGGCATCATCCGCATCGGCGCCGAGGTGCGCGCCGGCGATATCCTGGTGGGCAAGGTGACGCCCAAGGGCGAGACCGAGCTCACCGCCGAGGAGCGGCTGCTGCGCGCCATCTTCGGCGAAAAGGCGCGGGAGGTGCGCGATACCTCGCTGCGCGTGCCCCACGGCGAGTTCGGCATCATCGTGGACGTAAAGATCTTTACCCGCGAGAACAAGGACGAGCTCAGCCCGGGCGTAAATGAAATGGTTCGGGTTTACATCGCCCAGAAGCGCAAGATTTCGGTGGGCGACAAGATGGCCGGCCGTCACGGAAACAAGGGCGTTGTGTCCCGCATTCTGCCTGAAGAGGACATGCCCTTCCTGCCCGACGGCACCCCGCTTCAGATCGTGCTGAACCCCCTGGGCGTGCCTTCCCGAATGAACATCGGACAGGTGCTGGAGGTTCACCTGGGCCTGGCCGCCAAGGCGCTGGGCTGGCATGTGGCCACTCCGGTATTCGACGGCGCCACCGAGGAGGATATCCAGGAATGCTTAAATCAGGCCGGGCTCAGCCCGGACGGCAAGATGCAGCTGTATGACGGCCGCACCGGCGATCCCTTTGACAACCGGGTGACCGTGGGCTATATGTACATGTTAAAGCTGCACCACCTGGTGGACGACAAGATTCACGCCCGTTCCACCGGCCCCTACTCGCTGGTTACCCAGCAGCCCTTGGGCGGCAAGGCCCAGTTCGGCGGCCAGCGCTTCGGCGAGATGGAAGTCTGGGCTCTGGAGGCCTACGGCGCCAGCCATGTGCTTCAGGAGATTTTGACCGTCAAGTCGGACGACGTGGTGGGCCGCGTCAAGACCTACGAGGCCATCGTAAAGGGTCAGAACATTCCGGAACCCGGCGTGCCCGAGTCCTTCAAGGTGCTCATCAAGGAGCTTCAGTCCTTGGCCCTGGATATCAAGGTGCTCAACGAAAACAAGGAAGAGATTGAGATCCGCGAGACCGACGACGATGTGCGGCCCATGGATGTCAACATCGAGGGCGAAGAGGATTCGGTGGCCATGCCCGTTACCGGAGACGACCTGGAGGGCGAGCTGAACGGAGACGACGAGGACATGGTGGACGAGGATTTCGACCTGTCCGATATTGCCGGATTGGACGACGACATGCTGGACGACGACTTCTAATCGCACGCTTTGGGAACGGGCCGGAAAAGCGCCGGCCCATCCCGGAGCGGCAACGGCGTATTCGATATAGACGCGGGCCCCTGCGCCCGTTTATGGAAGGGAGAGAAACCCTTGTTTGAGCTGAGTAATCTGGATTCTATTCAAATTGGCCTGGCCTCGCCCGAAAAAATTCTGAGCTGGTCCCACGGCGAGGTAGAAAAGCCCGAAACCATCAACTACCGAACCCTCAAACCCGAGCGCGACGGCTTGTTCTGCGAGCGCATTTTCGGGCCCACCAAGGACTGGGAGTGCAACTGCGGAAAGTACAAGCGGGTGCGCTACAAGGGCGTGGTCTGCGACAAGTGCGGGGTAGAGGTGACCCGGGCCAAGGTGCGCCGCGAGCGCATGGGCCATATCACCCTGGCCGCCCCGGTGAGCCATATCTGGTATTTTAAGGGCATTCCCTCCCGCATGGGCATGCTGCTGGATATCTCGCCCCGGGCGCTGGAAAAGGTTTTGTATTTCGCCAGCTATATCGTATTGGATCCCGGCGAGACCAGCCTGCAAAAAAATCAGCTGCTCACCGACCGGGAATATCATGAGGCCTGCGCCAAGTATGACCCCAGTTCCTTCAGGGTGGGCATGGGCGCCGAGGCGGTGCGCGAGCTGCTCAAGGAGCTGGATTTGGACGGCCTGTCCGCTTCCCTGCGCCAGGAGATCGAACAGCTCACCCAAAAAGAGCGGGATCGGGACACCGAGGGCCAGAAGCGCCAGCGCGCGGTCAAGCGCCTGGAAGTGGTGGAAGCCTTCCGCACCAGCGGCAACAAGCCCGAATGGATGATTCTGGACGTGGTTCCGGTCATTCCCCCGGAGCTGCGGCCCATGGTTCAGCTGGACGGCGGACGTTTCGCGGCCAGCGACCTGAACGATTTGTACCGCCGGGTCATCAACCGCAACAACCGCTTAAAGCGGCTGTTGGAACTGGGCGCGCCCGACATCATCGTGCGCAACGAAAAGCGCATGCTTCAGGAGGCGGTGGACGCCCTGATCGACAACGGCCGCCGGGGACGCCCGGTCACCGGTCCCGGCAACCGGGCCCTCAAGAGCCTGAGCGACCTGCTGCGCGGCAAGCAGGGCCGCTTCCGTCAGAACCTGTTGGGCAAGCGCGTGGACTACTCCGGCCGTTCGGTTATCGTGGTCGGCCCGTTCCTGAAGATGTATCAGTGCGGCCTGCCCAAGGAGATGGCGCTGGAGCTGTTCAAGCCCTTTGTCATGGAAAAACTGGTCAGCAAAAAGCTGGCTCACAACATAAAGAGCGCCAAGCGCATGGTGGAACGGGTCAAGCCCGAGGTGTGGGACGTGCTGGAAGAGGTCATCCACGACCATCCGGTCATGCTCAACCGCGCGCCTACCTTGCACCGTTTGGGCATTCAGGCCTTTGAGCCCATCCTGGTGGAGGGCAAGGCGCTGAAACTCCATCCCTTGTGCTGCACGGCCTTTAACGCCGACTTTGACGGCGACCAGATGGCCGTTCATGTGCCCCTGTCCATGGAGGCCCAGGCCGAGGCCCGCTTCCTGATGCTGGCGGCCAACAACATTCTGAAACCCCAGGACGGCAAGCCCGTGGTCATCCCCACCCAGGACATGGTGCTGGGCTGCTACTACCTGACCCAGGTGCGCAAGGGCGCCAAGGGCGAGGGCAAGATCTTCACCGACGTGAACGAGGCGCTCATGGCCTATCAGACCGGGGAACTGTCCCTGCAGGCCAAGTGCCACATCCGCATGTTCCGCACCATCGACGGGGTGGAGCATTCCAGGCTGATTGAAACCACCATCGGCCGGGTGATCTTCAACGAGGCCATTCCCCAGGATATCGGGCTGGTCAAGCGCGAGACCATCGACGATATGTTCAAGCTGGAAGTGGACGAGCTGGTGGGCAAGAGCCAGCTGGGCAAGATCGTGGATCAGTGCTACCGGGTAAAGGGCACCACCATCACCGCCCAGACGTTGGACGCCATCAAGGATATGGGTTACAGCTACTCCACCCGGGGCGCGCTCACGGTTTCGGTGGCCGACATCATCGTGCCCGAGGCCAAGAAGACCATCCTGGAAGAGGCCGAGAAGCAGGTTCACAAGATTGAAAAGCAGTTCAAGCGCGGTCTGCTTTCCGAAAACGAGCGCTATGCCAAGGTTATTGAGGTATGGGAAAACGCCACCAACGACGTCACCAGCGAGGTTATGACCTCTTTGGATGAGTTCAACCCCATCAACATGATGGCCCAGTCCGGCGCCCGTGGTTCCAAGAACCAGATCCGCCAGCTGGCCGGCATGCGCGGCCTGATGGCCTCGCCCAGCGGCAAGATCATCGAGCTGCCCATCAAGGCCAACTTCCGCGAGGGCTTGACGGTGCTTGAATTCTTCCTGTCCTCCCACGGTTCGCGTAAGTCCCTGGCCGATACCGCGTTGCGTACTGCGGACTCGGGCTATATGACCCGCCGTCTGGTGGACGTTTCCCAGGATATGATCGTCCGCGAGATCGATTGCTTCGAAAACCGGAGCGAGAATGTGCGCGGCATGAAGGTCAGCGCCATCAAGAGCGGCGACGAGCCCATCGAGAGCCTGGAGGACCGCATCCGTGGACGGGTGGCGGCCGAGGATATCATCGATCCCAGGACCGGCGAGGTGTTGGTCAAGCTCAACCAGCTCATCGACTACAAGGACGCCAAGCGGGTTGTGGACGCGGGCATTGAAGAGGTTATGATCCGGTCGGTGCTGACCTGCCGCTGCGACAACGGGGTATGCGCCCGCTGCTACGGCTCCAACATGGCCCACGGCGGCATGGTGGACGTGGGCGAAGCGGTGGGCATCATCGCGGCCCAGGCCATCGGCGAACCCGGCACCCAGCTGACCATGCGTACCTTCCACACCGGCGGCGTGGCCACCGGCGAGGATATCACCCAGGGTCTGCCCCGCGTCGAGGAATTGTTCGAGGCCAGAAAACCCAAGCGCGACGCCACCTTGAGCGAGATCAACGGCACCGTGCGCCTGAGCGAGAGCAAGAAAAAGCGGGAGATCATCGTGGTGGGCGAGGACGGCGAGAGCAAGACCTATCCCATCAACTACGGCTCCAAGCTCAGGGTCGCCGAGGGCCAGAAGGTCATCGCGGGCGACAAGCTCACCGAAGGTTCCATCAATCCCCACGACCTGCTGCGCATACTGGGCGTCAAGGCGGTTCAGGAATATCAGGTCAAGGAAGTCCAGACCGTTTACAACTCCCAGGGCGTGCATATTGCCGACAAGCACATTGAGGTAATCGTGCGCCAGATGCTGCGCAAGGTGCGGGTGGAGGAAGCCGGGGATACCAATCTGCTGCCCGGCGCGCTGGTGGATATCTTCCGGTTCGAACAGGAGAACGAGGCCGCCATCATGGCGGGCGGGCGTCCGGCCATCGCCAAGCGCGTGCTGCTGGGCATCACCAAGGCCTCGTTGGCCACCGAGTCCTTCCTGTCCGCGGCCTCCTTCCAGGAGACCACCCGGGTGCTCACCGAGGCGGCCATCAAGAGCAAGGTGGATCCGCTGCTGGGCCTGAAGGAAAACGTCATCATCGGCAAGGTCATTCCGGCGGGTACCGGCATGAAGCGGTATAAGAACATCGAGATTCATGAGGCGTACTAAACGCTACCCAGGAATGCCGGATTTGCCGAAACGCCGCCATCCCTTGCGGGTTGAGGAAAGGAAATAAGGCGAGTCTTGAAACGGCGCCTGAATTTCCCGGAATTCGACATGCGAGGTTAAAAAATTCAAAAAACAGGCTGTCAATCCCCGTAACTTTACTCAACTGGGATTGACAGCCTGGGCTGTATGGTGCTAATCTATATGAGTTTGTGAACGATTGGCCTTTCGGTGAGAGGAGGACAAGAGATGCTCACAAAATTAAAGGAATCCGCCAAAGTGGTCGGCGCAAAGCGGCTGATGAAAGCCATTGAGGCCGGTGAAATCCGCACCGCCTATGTGGCCATGGACGCGGATATCTTTGTCACTCAACCGGTTATAGACCTTTGCCGGGCAAAGAACATTCCGGTGGTTGAGGTGTCCAACATGAAACAGTTGGGCGAGGCGTGCCTGATTCAGGTGCCCACGGCGGCGGCCGGTATCAAACGCGACTGATTTGTCTATAATGCTTCCGAGGGTTGCGGAGGGTATATAGAATACTAAACCTTTATTTTCTAAGGAGGTGCTTCCATGCCCACGATCAATCAGTTGATTCGCAAGGGTAGGGAAAAGGTGACGTCCAAGTCTACCGCGCCCATTCTGCAGAAATGCCCGCAGAAGCGCGGGGTTTGCTTGTCTGTTAAGACGCTGACTCCCAAAAAGCCGAACTCGGCGCTGCGCAAGATTGCCCGTGTTCGTCTGACCAACCTGATCGAAGGTACCTGCTACATTCCGGGTATCGGCCACAACCTGCAGGAGCACTCGGTTGTGCTGATCCGCGGCGGCAAGGTGCGCGATCTGCCCGGTGTGCGCTATCACATCATCCGCGGCGCCCTGGATGCCGCCGGCGTGGCCAAGCGTATGCAGGGACGTTCCCTCTACGGCGCGAAAAAGCCCAAGAAATAAGCGGGAACCGGTTAAGCGGGAATGGAGCGCAAAGGGCCTAAGGAACGTGGGCTCCATGCGCGCCCCGAACGCCAAGCCGGGTTTGAGGGATAGCGCCAACTGTCCCAAGAACGCTCCAGCTTGTTTGTCAACCCGGCCGTGTTCATGCGGCCGAAGAGCGAATACAACGCCTAAATTTGAGGAGGGATTTCAATGCCCCGTCGTGGATTTATTCCGAAGCGCGAAGTGCTTCCGGATCCTGTATATGGCACGACTGTCGTGACCAAACTGATCAATCAGCTGATGTATGATGGAAAGCGCGGCGTCGCTCAGAGGGTATGCTATCGCGCCTTTGAGCAGGTTGCCGAGAAGACCGGCAAGGAGGTCATGGAGGTCTTTAACCAGGCCCTGGCCAACATCGCGCCTTCCCTGGAAGTTAAGGCCCGCCGTGTGGGCGGCACCACCTATCAGGTGCCCGTGGAGATCCGGCCCGAGCGCCGCCAGACTCTGGCTTTGCGCTGGCTGGTGACCTTCTCCCGCAAGCGCGGCGAGCGCGAAATGGCCGACCGCCTGGCGGCCGAGATCATGGACGCCGCCAACAACACCGGTAACGCGGTGAAGCGGCGCGAGGATATGCACAAGATGGCCGAAGCCAACAAGGCGTTCGCCCATTACCGCTGGTAATTTTCCGGTGTTATGTGCTTAATAAAACTGGTCTATACTGAACCTGACAATATTCGAAAGGAGGATGGCGAAAGTGGCGAGAACTCACTCTCTTGATCATATTCGTAACATCGGCATCATGGCGCATATCGACGCCGGCAAAACTACTACCACCGAGCGCATCCTGTTTTATACGGGACGCGTTCACAAATTAGGCGAAACCCATGAAGGCGCCGCGACCATGGACTGGATGGCTCAGGAGCAGGAGCGTGGCATCACCATCACTTCCGCGGCCACCACGTGCCTTTGGCGGGATCACCAGATTAACATCATTGACACCCCCGGCCACGTGGACTTTACCGTGGAAGTTGAGCGCTCTTTGCGGGTACTGGACGGTGCGGTAGCTGTTTTCTGTGCGAAAGGCGGCGTTGAGCCCCAGTCGGAAACCGTGTGGCATCAGGCCACCAAGTATCATGTTCCCCGCATGGCGTACGTCAACAAAATGGATATCACCGGCGCGGATTTCTTCCGCGTGGTGGACATGATGAAGGAGCGGCTGCATGCCAATGCCGTGCCGCTGCAGCTGCCCATCGGTGCCGAAGCCGACTTTGTGGGCATGGTTGACCTGTTGAAAATGAAGGCTGAAATCTATGAGGACGACCTGGGCAAAGTGATGGACGAGTCCGAAATCCCGGAGAACCTCAAAGAGGAGGCCGAACTGTACCATCAGGCGTTGGTGGAGGCTGTGGCCGAAACCGACGATGTGCTGATGGAGAAATTCCTGGAAGGCGAAGAGCTGACCATGGAAGAACTCAAGCAGGGCATCCGCAAGGCCACCATCGCGGGCACTATGACCCCGGTGTTGTGCGGAACTTCTTATAAGAATAAAGGCGTTCAGCCCCTGTTGGACGCCATCGTGGACTATCTGCCCTCGCCGCTGGATATTCCCCCGGTAACGGGCGTCGATCAGCTCACCGACCAGGAAGCTGAGCGCAAGGCCTCCGATGACGAACCCTTCTCTGCGTTGGCCTTTAAGATCATGGCCGATCCCTTCGTGGGCAAGCTGGCCTTCTTCAGGGTGTATTCCGGCACCCTGACCGCAGGCAGCTATGTATATAATTCCACCAAGGGCAAGCGTGAGCGCCTGGGCCGCATTCTGCGCATGCACGCCAATCACCGCGAGGAGATTGAAGAGGTGCGCGCGGGCGACATCGCCGCGGCGGTGGGCTTTAAGGACACCACCACCGGCGATACCCTGTGCGACGAGAAGGCCCCGATTATCCTGGAATCCATGGAATTCCCGGAGCCTGTTATCCGGGTTGCCATCGAGCCCAAGACCAAAGCCGGTCAGGACAAGATGGGCCTGGCGCTGGCCCGGCTGGCGGAAGAGGATCCCACCTTCAAGACCTATACCGACGAAGCCACCGGCCAGACCATCATCGCGGGCATGGGCGAGCTGCATTTGGAAATCATCGTGGACCGCCTGCTGCGCGAGTTCAAGGTTGAGGCCACCGTGGGTGCGCCCCAGGTTGCCTACAAAGAAACCATCCGCAAGGCCGTCAAGGCCGAGGGACGCTATGTGCGCCAGACTGGTGGCCGCGGTCAGTTCGGTCACTGCTGGATTGAGATTGCGCCCCGCGAACCCGGCGCCGGCTACGAATTCATCAACAAGATCGTGGGCGGTGTGATTCCCAAGGAATTTATTCCGCCCATCGACGAAGGTATCCGCGAAGCGGCCGCCAATGGTATTCTGGGCGGTTACGAAGTGGTGGATTTCTCCGCCACCGTGTACGACGGTTCCTACCACGATGTGGACTCCTCGGAAATGGCGTTCAAGATTGCCGGCTCCATGGCCTTCAAAGAGGCCCTGAAGAAGGCGGACTGTGCGCTGTTGGAGCCCATGATGCGGGTGGAAGTCGTGGTGCCCGACGATTACATGGGCGACGTTATCGGCGATCTGAACTCCCGCCGCGGCCGTGTGGAGGGCATGGATGCCCACGCCGGCATGCAGACCATCCGCGCCATCGTGCCGCTGAGCGAGATGTTCGGTTATGCCACCGACCTGAGGTCCCGTACCCAGGGCCGCGGCAACTACTCGATGCAGTTTGAGCATTATGAGGAAGTGCCGCGCAACATTGCGGCCAAGGTGACCGGCACCGCGGCCAAGTAAGATTCAACCAAACGGTTTTCATCCGGGGCGGCATGCCCCGGATAGAGCCGCTTTATTAAGCCAAGGAGGGCAATTGCGAAATGGCGAAGGCAAAATTTGAGCGAAACAAGCCTCACGTAAACGTGGGAACGATTGGACACGTAGACCACGGCAAGACCACGCTGACGGCTGCGATCACCATGGTGCTGGCGCAGTTCGGCGAAGCGGA
>DVJW01000054.1 GCA_018716505.1 Candidatus Faecaligallichristensenella faecipullorum
ATATGTGGATGTGGGCGTCCATCAAGGCGGAGAGCGCCTGATTCTGGTGGATGGCCAGGCCGAGCGCAGCATCAACCTGTCCGGCAAGGTGGGCTTTCCCTTCTTTGGCCAGCTGATCTTGGACTGTCTGAACCGCACCGAAAACGCCATGAGCCAACGCCATGCCTTTCTGGCCGCCGAACTCAGCCTGCGCGCGGCCAAGCAGGCCGTGCGCATACAATAGTTCAAGAAACAGGGCCGGATGCAGGATTGCCCCGGCCCCTGTTACTCGCGCTCTAAAAGATCCATTTCCTCGTCGCTGAAGACGCGTATCCCGGCCTCCTTCAGCGCCCGGGCGCAAAAACCGTCGCCGGGAATCAACTTTTTTGAAAAGCTGCCGTCATATACCCATCCCGTCCCACAGGAAGGACTCCGGCTCTTCAGCACCGCCACCTGGCAGCCCAACGCCTGCGCCAAATACACCGCCTGCTCAGCGCCCCGCGAAAAGGCCTCGGTTACGTCCGCTCCCGCCTTATTCAGGCACCGGTTGCCCGCAATCTCGGCGGGTGGACGCGGGGTGGGCAATCCGCCCAGCTGCTCGGGGCAGACCGGCACCAGCTCATGCCGCTCCGCCAGCTTCAGGATCTCGGGGTTCGCCTGGCCTTTACCGTCATAGCGGCATTTTACCCCCAACAAACAGGCGCTGATCAGGATTTTCAATATATTTCCCTCCCCAGTCTAGCTGAAGCCCGTCAAACAACATGCCCGACCCGGCGGCAATGCACCGAATTTTCCTTTATTTTACCATCGTTTAACCCTGCCTGTCCATAGCGAATTGACATATTTCTGTCCATGCCGTATGATAACTCTATTACGCCGTCATCAAGGAGGCCCCATGGAGGAATATCAAAAAATCGAACGAAGCCTCATTACCACCTATCGCAAGACCATATGGAATCGGTTTACCCGATCCCTCAGCGACTACGACCTGATCCAAAGCGGCGATAAAATTGCGGTTTGCATATCCGGGGGCAAGGACTCCTTTCTCCTGGCCAAATGTATGCAGGAAATCCAGCGCCACGGAAAGGTGCCATTTGATCTGAAGTTCCTGACCATGGATCCGGGCTACCGGCCGGAAAACCGGGCGCGCATCGAGGAAAATGCCCGGCGCCTGAACCTGGATCTGCATATCTTTGAAACCGACATCTTTGACGTGGTGGCCGATATTCACGACAGTCCCTGTTATTTATGCGCCCGCATGCGCCGGGGACATCTTTACAAAAACGCCCAAAGCCTGGGCTGCAACAAGATCGCCCTGGGCCATCATTTTGACGACGTCATCGAGACCATCCTGATGAGCATGCTCTATGGCAGCGAAATGAAAACCATGATGCCCAAACTGCATAGTACGAATTATCCGGGCATGCAGCTCATCCGCCCGCTCTACCAGGTCAAGGAGGCGGACATCGTGCGCTGGGCCAAGGGAAACGGCCTGGAGTTTATCCAATGCGCCTGCCGCTTTACCGAACGCCATGAGGTCAACGCCAACGGCGCGGGCGGCAAGCGCGCCGAAATGAAGCGGCTCATCGCCCAATTCAGAAAGCTCAGTCCAAATATCGAAATGAGCATCTTCAGGAGCTGTCACAACGTCAATTTGAACACGGTCATCGGTTACACCCTGAATGGGGTTCAGCACGATTTTGTCCGGGAGTATGCGCAGAGCGAAGACGGTTTTACCGGAGAGTAAAAACAGACTTTGGTTTTTACCTTACAAAAACCAAAGTCTGTTTTCTTTATTCCGTCAAGTGCTCCATGCCCTGATCGATGATGGTGCGCACATGATCATCGGCCAATGAATAAAACACGGTTTTTCCATCGCGCCGGTTTTTCACCAATTTAAATTGTTTCAATACCCTGAGCTGATGGGAAATGGCGGATTGGGTCATATTCAACAATTGAGCGATATCGCACACGCACATCTCCGCCTCAAACAGCACATACAGGATTTTAATGCGGGTGCTGTCCCCAAACACCTTATACAGCTCTGCAAGGTCATATAGCTGCTCTTCTTCCGGCATCATGGCGCGCACATTGCGCACGATATCCTCGTGAGCATGGATAAAATCACATTTTTCCACAAAATCCTTTTGGTTTTCCAATAGCGATTCCCCCGTTCAAAAACCTATCTGTTCTTATTATATCATCTTTTGTCTTTTGTCAAGGCGAATCGCATGATTCTGCAAAAAAACTTAACCCTTTGGGTTCACGCCTCGGGCACCCGCAAGGTCAGGCGCACGGCAAAGGTATGGTAGCGGGCGCCCTCCGGGCGAAGAATCTCCATTTCAATTTCCTCATTCTCCTGATGCGCATCCAAAGCGCGGGTAAGCTCAATCAGGCTCCAGATGGGCGTGCCATCCACGCTCAAAATATAGTCGCCCCTTTGAAGCCCCGCCTCCTCGGCCGGGCCGCCCTCCACAATTCCGGCAATGCAAACTCTGGCCAGGGGTTGTCCGGCGGCATTGGAGACCGCGGAGGTGGTGACCTTTGCGCCCATCTGGGGCCGGGGAACCCTGCCCAGCTCCATGAGCTGCCGCGCTATGGGCATGGCGGCATCCACCGGAATGGCAAAGCCCAGGCCCTGATAGGTTACACTATCGTATGCGCTGCCCGAATATTTCAGGGTATTGATGCCAATGAGTTCGCCATCGGCATTAAACAACGCCCCGCCGCTGTTCCCGGGGTTGATGGCCGCGTCGTGCTGTATGGTCAGCGGAACGCGCAGCAGGTTTTCATCCTCCAGCCTCCGGCCCAAGCCGCTCACCACTCCGGAAGTCAGGCTGTTGGCCAAACGCAGCCCGCCCGGGCTGCCGATGGCGACCACGGTTTCCCCCAACTTTGCCTCTGAGGATTGGCCTATGGTAACCGGCGTAAGGCCCTGGGCATCGACCTTGAGCACCGCCAGGTCGGTGCTCTCATCCCCGCCGCGAAGGGCGGCATCCAGCACCTGGCCATCGTGGAGACGCACCTGAAAACGGTCGGCGCCATTGACCACATGGTTGTTGGTTAAAATATAACCGTCCGAACTCAAAATAACCCCGGAACCCTCGCTGACGGCCTGTTCGCCGGACAGAGATTGGATGCCCACCACGCTGGGCAGGCACTTTTCGGCCACCCATTTGGCCGGCTGGGTATAATCCATCTCCATGGGCGCGGCTTGAGGAGCGGAAAAGGCATACCCAGCCACGCCGCCGATAACCGCCAGCAGCAGCATAACGCCCACCCATTTGGCCACATTGCTAAGGCTTTTCTGTTTGCAGCGTTCCACCGAATCCCTCCTTCGCACTCCTAAGCGCCCGGAATGTGCGCATGATGGGCATGCACAGCAAAAACCAGAGCCCGCTGTACAGCGGGCAGATCTGGCCCATCACATTCAACGGCATATTCGAATAATCCCAGATCGCCCAACCCATGGCCCGGTTGACCCAAAGTCCGATCAAAAGCTCCACCGAGGTGATGAGCGCCGAACCCGCCAAACATTGGGTGGACAGCTTGCGGTTCTTCATGCGGCGTTCAACCTCCCTCAGGCCGATCAGACAAACGCCGCCCGCCAAGCCCATGCTCCAATGGGTGTGTTGGCGCCAGATCAGTTCAATGGTGCAGTACCCCAGCGCACCGATGGAAAACATCGCCGCGTTGCGGCGTAAAAAAACACGCATGGCCATTCCCTCCCTGGGAAATAGCCTGCGCGTTTTTCGCCGCAATATACCTTTTGAAAAAGGAGCAAATGTTACGGAAGGTTTTCGCCCGCTGCCTGATACAGCTCATACCATTCCGTCCGGGTCAGCGTGAAGTCGGCGGCCCGGCAGCTTTCCACCAGACGCTTCACATTGGTGGTGCCCAGGATGGGCTGTATGCCCGCGGGATGGCGCATGATCCAGGCGATGGCCACCGCGGTTCCGGTAACCCCGTAGCGTACGGCAATCTCGTCGATTTTTTTGTTCAGCTCCGGGAACTTTTCATTGCCCAGGAAGACGCCCTCAAAGAAGCCGTACTGCATGGGCGACCAGGCCTGAAGGGTGATCCTGTTGAGCCGGCAATATTCCAGCACCCCGCCGTCGCGCCATATGCCCCGGCCAACCTGCATGTTGGCATACAAGCCCTGATCGATCATGCCGCTGTTGGTCAGGCTGAGCTGCATCTGGTTAAAGCACAGCTTTTGCTTCAGCCCGCTTTGAAGCAGCTGCATGGTGAGCGGGTTTTGGTTGCTGACCCCGAAATAGCGCACCTTGCCGCTCTCATGCAGGCGCTCAAAGGCCTCGCCCACCTCTTCCGGTTCCATCAAGGTGTCCGGGCGATGCAAAAGCAGCACATCCAGATACTCGGTATTGAGCCGCTTTAAGCTGCCTTCCACCGAGCTTAGAATGTGCTCTTTGGAAAAATCATATTGGCCCGGGCGAATGCCGCACTTGCTCTGGAGAATCATCTTTTCCCGAAGCGCAGGGTTCATATGAATCGCCCTGGCAAACACGCTTTCAGACCGCCCTCCGCCGTAGATATCCGCGTGATCAAAAAAGTTGATGCCCTGCTCCATGGCGGTTCTCACCAAGGTCTCCACCGCGCTGTCTTCCATATTGGAGATGCGCATGCAGCCCAAAATGATCTGAGAGGCGCGCATGGCGCCGTCGCACAAGTTTAAGGTCTTCAAACTTTCTTCCTCCCCGATCCAATGTAGATTGATTCTATTTATTTTACCCCATAAAGCCCACTTGAGGTCAAGGTTTTTTGAGAAATTATTGCTTTTTTCCCGCCCATGAAGTAAACTGGAGATGCCAAGTTAGGCAGTACAGGGCTCAAAGGGGATTTTAAACCATGGAATACAGCATCGCACAGGCCGCGGAAAGGGCGCATTTGACCGTGCACACCCTGCGCTATTACGACAAAGAGGGGCTTTTGCCCTTTATTCACCGCACCCAATCCGGAGCCCGGATATTCACCGAATCGGATATGGAGTGGCTGGGCCTCATTGGATGCCTGAAAAACGCAGGCATGCCGCTCAAAGATATCCGGACGTTTATCGAATGGTGCCTGCAGGGCGATGCGACTTTGGAGCAGCGAAGGGATATGCTGCTCGGGCTTCAGCAGACAGCCCTCGAAAAAATGAGGCGGATTCAGAGCAGCCTGCGTACCTTGGATCGCAAGATCGACTATTATAACCGGGCCTGCGCCGCCGGTTCTGAGGCGGCCGCAAGAAAAACATGTTAGCACCCAGAGCCACCAAGGAGGATATTTTCGTGCGCTTACCACTATTTGATATTATCGACGCCACCATCGACCGGTTAAACGCCGACCGGGCGCTGTACGACGAGGTGGCCAATCAGCTCAGGATATACTTCGGCAACGCCCTGAGCGAGCACAAGGAATGTCTGTTAAACGCCAGCACCCGGGTCAAAAGCGCGGACAGCCTTCGGGAAAAAATGCTGCGCAAAAATTTATACAAGCTGTCCGCCGATCCCCAGGTTATATTAAATCATCTTTCCGATATTGTGGGCATCCGGCTGCAATGCCGGTTTATGGCCGAGGAACAGCGGGTATACCGGGCGGTGTGCGAATACGCCCACGAGCGGGACGACGAGGGTTATTTTTACAACCCGGACGCGCCGATGGTCCGGCTTGAGCTGGCCTCTCCCCAGCCGCAAACCCAGGTAAACGGCTTCTCCATCTATAGAATCGACGGCGTTTACCTGATCTACGGACGCATGGTGCGCTTTGAACTGCAAATCAAGGCGCTGGTTCACGCCTTCTGGGCCGAAATTGAGCACGAGGTCATTTACAAAAACAACAGCTATGTGTTGCTGGACAAGTTCATGAAGGAGATGCTCACCCTATCCTACAACAACCTCACGCTGGTGGACAGTCAGCTCTATACCATCTACCGCCAGATGCAGCTCCAAAGCGCCAGCCGGGAGTCCTATCTTCGGTCCGGCATGGTGTATTCGGTGTTGGCCAAGGCCATATCCGACCTCTTTTTCAGCAAGATGCGCGCCAGCCTGGGGTTGACTTTGAACTGCCGGGAGGTGTGCGATGTGCTCAGCCGGTATGTGCTGCTTAGGTATCAGCGGCTCATTCCCAACGGAGACGTCATCACCAACATCTTTCAGCGTCTGAATCATCTCATTCAAACGCCCATGGATTTCGAAAGCCCGCTGTCCCTGGAAACGGATTATCAAACCGACAGCCCGTTCTGCCGGATTTTGGCGGATTATTGGCTCACGGTGATCAACAAGGATTACGATTGGAACCTTTTCTTCAGGATGCTTTTCGCCCTGGAACCCGGTTCCAACGTGGACGATTTGAGCATGTTTTTAAACATGTTATTGGAGCGCTTTCAGCGCGACGCCCTCTATGAACCCCTCAGCGAGGTGCTGGACGAGCAGGAGCGCCAGCGCTTTCGGTCAGATGTGTTGGAGCACCTGGCCCACTCCATGGTCAAAAGGGGCGACACCTCCATGCTGCATTGGGAACAGCTGAAGGAGTATGAGCGGCGAATTCGCGGCATGGTGGATCATTTTGTCAAACTGTCGGAGGAGGAACGGAAAAGCTTCCGTCTGCCGGAGAATGCCTTTGACTAAGGCGCAATGCTTCAGAGACGATATCGGGAGGCCGTATGACCATACGCCATTTAAAAATTTTTATCGCGGTGGCGGACGCGGGCAAGATGAGCGGCGCGGCCGAACGACTGTATGTGGCCCAGCCCACCGTCAGCCAAGCTATCGCCGAATTGGAAAGCTGGTACAATGTCCGGCTGTTCGAACGGCTTAAGCGCAAGCTGTTCATCACTTCGGAGGGCGAAAAGCTGTTAAGCTATGCGCGGCACATTGTGCGGCTGTTCGACGAAATGGAGAGCGGCATGCGCCAAGCCGGCCAGGCGCCCGTGCTGGCCATCGGAGCCACGGTTACGGTGGGCACCTGTTTCATTGGGCCGTTGGTGGCGCGCTGGCAAAGCATGGAGGATGGGCGCCGCGCGCGGGTCTGTGTGGATAATACCACCAACATCGAACGCAAAATCTTGCGAAATGAGCTGGATGTGGCGGTGGTGGAAGGCGCCATCGAAAGCGACGATCTGGTGGCCCAGCCGGTTTCCAAGGACGAAATGGTATTTATCGCGCCCATATCCCATCCGCTCGCCGGTCAAAGGGTTGCGCTGCATGAGCTCAAGGACGAACCCTTTATCCTGCGCGAGGGCGGCTCCGGCACCCGTGAGATCTTTGTGCGCATGATGCGGGAGCGCCAACTCTCCTTTCATGAGGCCTGGACCTGCAACAACTCAGAAGCCATCAAAAACGCGGTCATGGAGGGCCATGGGGTCTCGCTCATCTCCAACCTCCTGGTGGAAAAGGAATTGAGAGAGGGACGCATGGGTTGCATTCAGGTCTCGGACGTTCCGCCCATATTGCGCCATTTTCGTCTCATCCGCCACAAGGACAAATATCTATCCCCGGCGCTGAACAGCTTTATCGCCCTGTGCGGTCAAGCGGAATAGGCGATTTCCCCCCTTGCTTTTTCACGCAAAGCGTGTTATCCTGAACATAAGCGGATGAGGACGATGTCTTTTCCTGTCCGCCAAAGTCAACCTGACCGGTTCTCGGCCGCCATGGGCAGCCCTGGACAAGTCAGCAAGCGCCCCACAAAATCACCAGCCTGAGGCTTCGAGGGTACGTCCCGAGAGAGAAGGCGATGACACACAAAGCGTCCATGTGCTTTCATGGAGGCCTAGTTTGTATCGCCGTGCCTTTGGGCACGGCTTTTGATTTTATCGGACGCCCTGCCTCCGGTTCAGAATCATTGTAAAAAAGGAGCGAACCCCATGATTCCCTACAACGTCAATTCCCCCAAGGCCGAAGAATTCATCAACCATCAGGAAATTTTGGACACCTTGGAATATGCCAAGCAGAATAAGTCCAACCGGGCGCTGATTGAGGGTCTGATCCAGCGCGCCCACGATTGCAAGGGCCTCAGCCATCGGGAGGCTGCGGTTCTGTTGGAATGCGAAGAGCCGGACTTGATTCAAAAGGTCAAGGAATTGGCCATGGAGATCAAGCAGCGCTTTTACGGCAACCGCATCGTGATGTTTGCGCCGCTTTATCTCTCCAATTATTGCGTCAACGGCTGCACCTACTGTCCCTATCACTACAAAAACAAGCACATCTCCCGCAAAAAGTTGACCCAGGAGGATATCCGGCGGGAAGTCATCGCGCTTCAGGACATGGGACACAAGCGGTTGGCGCTGGAGGCGGGCGAAGACCCCATCAACAATCCCATTGAGTATATTCTGGAGAGCATTCAGACCATATACAGCATCAAGCACAAAAACGGGGCCATCCGCCGGGTCAACGTCAACATCGCGGCCACCACGGTGGAGAACTACCGCAAGCTAAAGGAAGCGGGCATCGGCACCTATATTCTGTTTCAGGAGACCTATCACAAGGAAAACTATGAGCTTTTGCACCCCACCGGACCCAAGCACAACTATGCCTATCACACCGAGGCCATGGACCGGGCTATGGAAGGCGGCATTGACGACGTGGGCATCGGGGTTCTGTTCGGCTTGAACCTCTACAAATATGACTTTGTGGGGTTGTTGATGCACGCCGAGCACCTGGAGGCCTACAAGGGCGTGGGCCCCCACACCATCAGCTTGCCCCGCATCCGTCCGGCGGATGACATCGACCCGGCCAGCTTTGAGAACGCCATAAGCGACGAGATCTTCGAAAAGATCACCGCGGTGTTGCGGGTGGCCGTGCCCTACACCGGCATGATTATCTCCACCCGGGAATCCCCCTCCACCCGGGAGCGGGTTTTGAAACTGGGGGTAAGCCAGATCAGCGGCGGTTCGCGCACCAGCGTGGGCGGCTACTGCGAGCCCGAGGAACCCGAGGACAATTCGGCGCAGTTTGATTTGAGCGACACCCGAACCCTGGATCAGGTGGTCAATTGGCTGCTGGGCCTGGGTTATATTCCCAGCTTTTGCACGGCCTGTTACCGGGAGGGCCGGACCGGCGACCGGTTTATGAGCCTGGTCAAATCGGGCCAGATCGCCAACTGCTGTCAGCCCAACGCGCTCATGACCTTAAAGGAGTATCTGGAGGATTATGCCTCCGAGGACACCCGCCGCAAGGGCGAGGCGGTCATCGAGCAGGAGATTCCCCGCATCGCCAGCGACAAGGTGCGCGCCATCGCCGTTCAGCACCTAAAAGAAATGCGCGAGGGAAAGCGGGATTTCCGGTTCTAGTACACAGAAAATTGGGGCGCTTCCACCTGATGGGAAGCGCCCCGTTTTTTATGGTTCAGTGCATTCTAAAATCCAAATGCGCCGGCGGCGGGCATTCCTTTTCCACCCGCACCCTCAGCGCCTCGTCGTCCGGTATGCCTTCGGCCAGGGATATCCTCCGGCAGTTCATGCGGAACCACAGCTCGCTTAAGGATATCTCACCCTCGCGCACATCGTTGAGCTGAATGCCCCGCTTGAGGATTGTGTTCAGCTCGTCCAGCTTATCCAGCTTGAGCAGCGCGTCGGCGCGCAGGGCTTGAACCCGCCCCACCCGGCGCAGGCGTTCGGGCAGCTCATCCACCAGTTTCAGCAGATCCTCCGGCCGTCCGGCGTCGTTGAGCAGCCGGCAGGCCTCGATGGCCAGGGCCCGATGGGGCGCCATGCGCACAGCCTGGCACAGGCAATCGGCCGCGGCCTGCTTATCCCCTTCCAGATTCAGCAGCACGCCTTTGCAGCGCAGGGCCCAGGCGTTTTGCTGACAGCTCAGCGACTTTTCAAAGGCCTCCAGCGCCTCCTGACGCCTGCTTCGATAGGCCAGCATCACGCCCAGCTGATAATAGCCATACCAATGGCGGCTCTTGCCCGCATCCATGGAACCGGTGAGCAACTTCATCCAGGCGTCGCTCACCTGATAGCTCATGGGCGGCTTCGAGGCGTCCTCGCAGGGCAACTCGCCCTCATGAAGCAGCTTCAGCCAACCCTTTTGCGCTTCGCGCAGGGTCTTGGAAGAATAATCCAGGCCTTGGCTCAGGAATTCCTGGCCCTGAACCTTCATTCGCTCGGCCTCCAGCGCGCCCCAGCCCGAGCCATAGAGCTTGCGCTCGCCCTTTACGCCGTCGATCTCTCCAAACTTCTCCCGCCAATCCTCCAATTTTTGACGCGGGAAATCGGCCTCCAGTTGTTCGTCCACCGCGCCTATGGCCGCGTCCCAATCCTTGCCCTGGGCCACGCCGCCGTCGATCTGAATCGCGCCATAGGCCTCGCACCATTCAATCACCTGCCCGGGCTTCATGGGCAGATGTTCCAACTGGGTATGGGCCAAGCCGGCCTGCACCTCGATATAACCCCGGCCCGGAGCGGCCAGGAAGGTCTGCCAGTTTCTTCCGCCCGGTCCCATGCCCCACAAAAACAGCTTGCGGCTGATCAGCTCGTCGGTGGAGGTTTGAACGAGCCCATAACCGGTCTTGTCCGGGGTGGCCACCCACTTGCGCTGAGCCTTGGGAATATCAAAGAAGAAATCCATGGCGTGGTCCAGGTTGGTGCTGTGGGAAAGATCGATTCCGTCCCCGCTGTCGGGCACGTTGATCTTGGACAGCTTGGCCTTATAGCCGAATTGGAAGGCCTTGTGCGCAGGCACCAGCACCCGCACGTCCGGGGCCTCCTCCACCGCGATATTGCTCCACCAGTACACCGCGGTATCCTTCATTTCGGTATTTTCAATGCGCATGTGCATGATAAGCTTGTCCGAATCCTCGGGCAGGGCCGCCTCCACCCGGTAGCTCAGGCCGCGCACCCGCTCGTATTCATACATGCGCAAGACCTCGGTTCCATCCTTCATGCGCACCACTTCGGTGTGCAGGGGGGAACAGGTGTAAGGGTGATGGCCGATAATGCCGATATTCCACTCCACGCCGCCGGAAAACCAGGCGTTCCTCAGCGCCAGGTTGGCGGGCTGAAACACCGGATTTTGATGCAAAAGCGCCTTGCCCGTGCGCTTATCCACGAGCGTCCACAACCGGCCGCCCAATTCGGGCAAAAAGACCGCCTTTAAATAATCATTTTCCAGAATGGCGGCCTTCCATTGCTTATCCTTCTTTTTGCGGTCATAGTTATCCTGTATGGTATAGGGCAAAATCCCGTTTACCTTTCCCCAGCCCATATAGCGGGCCTCTTCGGCGGTTATGGTATTCTCATCGTACTGAATATTTGAATGCAGGTCTCGCTCGGTCTGAATATCCGGCAGCGGATTCTCTCCACCCAAGGTCGCGGAGGGAATGGTATAAGCCGCAAAGCGCAGGGACATACCAGCTCATCACCTTTCTTGACGCCGTATTGATTTGTAAATCCAATTGGGAATTCACACCAATTTTCAGGTATAGTATAGCTGTAATTTCTCCATGGCGCAATAGATCCCGAAAAAATTCAGGAATTTTTCGGTGCAAATTCAATAATCGTTGCGCATATGCATATCAGATGTTAAAATAGAGAAAAAAATTGGACCCATTCTGTTTTGGAGGGATGGAGTATGCAGACGCGATTCAGCAGCCGCGTGGCTTTAAACGACGGATGGATTTTCAGCCTTGTAACGGACGGCGGCCAACCCCCGGTTGAAGAATCGGGTTGGCGGCGCATTGATCTCCCCCATGATTGGCAAATCGAGCAGACCCGGGATCCCCTCATGCCCGGCGGCGCTTCCCAAGGCTTTTATCCCCGGGCCGGAGTGGGCTATTACCGGCTCCATTTTAACGCCCCCCGGGAATGGGCGGACAAGCGCGTCAAAATCCTGTTCGACGGGGTGCAGCGCTTTTCCACGGTCACGCTCAACGGGGTGAAAATCGGCGAACGGCCCTATGGCTATGTCCCCTTCTGGGTGGAGCTTGACGGAGCGTTGAACCTCGGGGCGGACAATCTTTTAGAGGTCAAGGTGGACAATTCACAAATCGATCCCGGCGATTGGTGTGGCGGCGGAGACCGCTGGTACAGCGGGGCGGGCATCTACCGCAACGTGTGGCTGCTGATTCAGAACAAAACACACTTCGCGCCTTACGGCCTTCAGATGACCCCCAGGATGGGGGAACAGAACGCCGAGGTGGAGGTTGGCCTGCGCTTTGAGAACGGCCGGGCGGAGGAATTTCAGGGCACGCTGCTCATTCAGGCTCAGCAGATGGATGGGCTCACCGTGGCCATGCAGCGCCAACCCCTCTCCATTGCGCCGGGGCTGAGCCTGGTAAAAACCAGCTTCACCCTGCGAAATCCCCTGCTCTGGTCGCCGGAAACGCCCAATCTATACGCCGTGACCGCGGTGCTGTTGGATGAGGCGGGCCATGAAATCGACCGGATATCCGACACCACCGGGGTGCGCACCCTGGTTTTCGACGGGGACAAGGGCTTTTTCCTAAACGGAAAAAACATGAAGCTCTATGGGGTGGATTTGCACCACGACGGCGGCGCCCTGGGCGCGGCGGTGCCCTTAAAGGTATGGCGCCGCCGGTTTGAGGCGCTCAAGCGCATGGGCGTGAACGCCATCCGATGCAGCCACAACCCCCAGGCCGAAGAATTTTACGACCTGTGCGATGAGATGGGCTTTTTGGTCATTGACGAGCTTTACGACAAATGGATGGGCAGTAACCTGTATTTCTCCAGGCTGCACGAACAATGGTGGCAGCGGGATTTGGAGGCCATGCTGCTCCGGGACAACAACCATCCCTGCGTGGTGCTTTGGAGCATGGGCAATGAGCTGGAAATCCAATACAGCGAACCCTTCTACCGGCACCTGAAGGAAATGTGCGATTATACCCGGGCCTTCGACCCCACCCGGCCGGTCTCGCTGGCCCTGATCGGCTTTTGCCTCAAGGACTACAACGACGCTACCCCGCTGAAAACGCGCATGGAGGCCGTGCTGCGCTACGCGGAGATTGTGGATGTGTTCATGGGCAACTACATGGAGAGCTTTTACCGGGAGCTGCGCCGGGTGGGCATGAAGATCCCCATCATCGGTTCGGAGGTATTCAGCTATTACCGCTTGGAAGAGCTCAGCAACACCAACATTCTTCCCCGCTCCCCGTTCCTGGACGTGAAGGAAAACGACTTTGTGATCGGCGGCTTTGTCTGGGCGGGCATCGACTACCTGGGCGAATCCATGGGCTGGCCCTGCCATGGATGGACCGGCAACCCCATCGATTCGGCGGGCTTTTTCAAACTGCGCGCCTATCATTTAATGAGCCAGTTTACCTCGGAGCCCATGGTGCGCCTGGGCGTATTTGACGAGAACGACCCCTGGGATCATGCCAACGCCAATTGGAGCTTCCCCCAGATGCGCGGCCATTGGAATTACGATTGTCCCAACAAGATGATGCACCTGGGCGTGATGACCAACTGCGAGGAGGTGCGGCTGTATCTCAATGAGGATCATGTGCGCATCGCCCGACCCAATCCCGACGACCTGATGGCCCATTTTTACCTGCCCTACCGGCCGGGCACCGTGCGGGCTGAGGGCTATGTAAACGGCGAAAAGCGCTGCGAACACCGCATGATCACCACCCATCAACCGGCCAAAGTCGAGGTCGTCCTCTCGGATTCCAGGCTCAAAGCCGGCGGAAAGGACATCGCCTTTGTGGAAGTGTACCTGAAGGACGCCAAGGGGCAGGACTGGCTGCTCAGCCGGCCCATGGTCCGCTTTGAAACCGAAGGACCAGGCGACATCATCGCGGTGGACAACGGCGATTTCATGACCACAAGCGAAATCCTTGCCGCGGATCACAGAAGCCTGTTCAATGGCCATTGTCTGGGCATACTGCGGACGCGCCAGGCTCCGGGCACGGTTCGTTTAAAGGTCACGGTGGAGGGGTTCGCGCCCGCTATCCGGGAGATTGAATGCGAATAACCGCTTTCACGTCCGGCCGCGTGAACCATCCAAGAGTTTCGCGGCCGGATGTTTTTATCGCCCTTTTTTACCCTCAGTGTATAAAAAACACCCCTTTTCATGGGCATAAATCACCCCAATGGCCTGTAGATAGGCATAGATGACCGTGGTGCCGATAAACTTCATGCCCCGCTTTTTCAAATCCGCCGAAATTTCGTCCGACAGGGCGGAGTGGGTTTGATCCGTCTCGTATACGATTTCCCCATCCGTAAAATGCCATATGTATCGGTCAAAGGAACCCCACTCGGCCTGTATGGCCCGAAAGATGCGGGCGTTCACGATGGCGGCCTCAATTTTCCTGCGGTTTCGGATGATGGAGGGATTCTGAAGCAACGCCTGAATTTGGGCCTCATCGTAGTTTTGTATGCGCTCCGGGTCGAAACCGTCAAAGGCGATTCGGAAATTTTCCCTTTTATTCAATATGGTTTCCCAGGATAATCCGGCCTGAAAGGGTTCCAGCAAGAGCAATTCAAACAGCTTTGCCTCCTCATGGCAAGGCATGCCCCACTCTTCATCATGGTAGCGCACATACAGCGGGTTGTTGAGGTTGCACCAGGCACATCGCACGTTTTCCACGGAATCCATCCTCCCTTTCAGAGATAAGAAACGGCCCGATTCGGCGCAACGCCAAACCGGGCTTTCATCTTTTTTTGATTTACTTGCGGATTTCCGCTTTATACTCGCCCTCGCAGGCCGAAAGAATGCGCTCCATGGCATGGTTGATATCCGCATCGGTCAAGGTGCGGTCGGCCGCCCGGAAGCTGAGCGCGAAGGCCACGCTCTTCTTATCCTGGCCCAGCTGAAGCCCGCGGTACACGTCGAACAGCGAGATGGTCTCCAGGGTCTTTCCGGCCGCCGAGCGAATGGTCTCCATCAGTGGGCCCACGCCCACGGCCTCATCCACCACCAGCGCCAGATCCCGGGTTACCGCCGGGAACTTGGGCAGCACCTTCACCGCGCCGATGGGCTGCTCCAAGGCCTTGACCGCTTCCAGCTTGATTTCCGCCAGATAGACCCGGCGCTCAATATCAAACTTGGCGGCGATATCCGGATGTACCTCGCCCAATTGGCCGATCTCGGTTCCATCCACGCTCAAAACTGCCTTGCGGCCCGGATGATAATAGCCCTCGCCGCCCGCGCTCACCGTGGGCGAAATGCCGAACTGTGCGAGCATGCAGGTCACGATATCCTTCAAATCATAGAAGTCCTTCTTGTCGCCATACAGGCCAACGCACAACGTGAGCTCCTCTTGGGGCAACTGGCCGGCCTGGCTCTTATGGAAAATGGGCGCGGTTTCAAAGAGCATGCCCTCGGGGTTGCCCCGGTTGATGTTCAGGGACAAGGTGTTTAACATGCTGGGCGCCAGGCTGGTGCGCATGACCGAGGTATCTTCGCCCAGGGGGTTGCGCACCACCACCGGATCCAGCCGCTCGTCCCCCTGCTCAAAGCCCATGGCGGCCAGCCACTTGGGGCTGACGAAGGAGAAGTTCATGGCCTCATAGCCGCCCATGCCCACCAGCGCGTTTTTCACCTTATCCAGCAGCCGCTGCCGCTCGCTGCGCCCGCCGGCCTGGGTTTCGCCCTTGAGCATGGTGGAGGGGATATGCTCATAGCCATACAGCCGCAAAACCTCTTCGGACAGGTCGGCGTCGGTCTCGATATCCTCGCGGAAGGCCGGGATCCGGCAGGTGAGCTCGTTATCCTGAAGCTCGGTCTGAATTTCCAGGCTGTCCAGGATATCGGCCATGGTCTCGCCGGGCACCGGCACACTGATGCGGTTTTGAATCCGGCTTACCTGGGCCTTGACCACCCGCTCAGGCTGAGGATTGGGATAATGATCGAACACGCCGGGCACCACCTCGCCGCATTCCAGCTCATTCACCAACTGGCAGGCGCGCTCAATGGCCTCCATCACGGTTTCCGGGCACACGCCCTTTTCATAGCGGCTCGAGGCCTCGGTGCGAATGCCCAGGCTGCGGGCGGTCACCCGGTTATTGGCGCGCTGGAAGGCCGCGCACTCGAACAGCACCGCATGGGTATCCGAAACGATTTCGGATTCCTCGCCGCCCATGATGCCGGCCAAGCCGGTGGCGTTCTGGGCGTCGGCAATGACCAGCATATCCTCGCTCAGCACATGCTTTTTGCCGTCCAGGGTCACCAACTCCTCGCCCGGATGGGCCCGGCGCACCACAATCTTGCCATCCTTTACCTTGGAAAGGTCAAAGGCGTGCATGGGATGGCCGGTTTCCAACATGACGAAGTTGGTGATATCCACAATATTGTTGATGGGCCGCACGCCCGCGCCGTACAGATAGGCGCGCATCCACAGGGGCGAGGGGCCGATCTTGACGTTTTTGATGACCCGGGCGCAATAGCGCGGGCAAAGCTCGTCGTCGCGCACCTCCACCGAGGCATAGTTTTCGAAGGAATCCCCTTCGCATTCCCGGACGCTGATTTCGGGCTTCACGAAATGCTCGCCCAGCACCGCGGCGCTCTCCCGGGACAGCCCCCATACACTCAGGCAATCGGGCCGGTTGGCCAGGATTTCGAACTCGATCACGTCGTCTCCCAGTCCAAACACTTCCTTGACGTCGGTGCCCGGCTCATGGGGCTCCTGAAAGATCAAAAGTCCCTCGTCTCCGCAATGGGGATAGAGTCCCTCCGGAATTTCCAGCTCCGGGCCCGAGCACATCATGCCGTTGGAGACCACCCCGCGCAGCTTGCCCTTTTTAATTTTCACCCCGCCGGGCAGATGGGCGCCATCCAGGGCCACCGGCACATAGGCGCCCTCGAACACATTGGGCGCGCCGGTCACAATCTGAATCACCTCGCTGCCCACGTTGACCTGGCAGATCACCAAATGGTCGGAATCCGGGTGTTTCACGATGGATTCCACCTTGCCCACCACCACATGGTCGAACCCACTTCCGGTCTGCTCGATGGACTCCACCCCGGTTCCGGTCATGACCATGCGGCTGGCGTATTCCTTGCTGTCCAGTTTGATATCCACATATTCCTTCAGCCATTTCATCGGCACATTCATCGCATAACCCTCCTAAAAATTCCGCCCGGCTTACCTGAATTGAGATAAAAAGCGCAGGTCATTCTCGTACAGATAGCGCATATCCGGCACATTGTACTTCAAAATGGTCAGCCGCTCGATACCCATGCCAAAGGCAAAGCCCGAATATTTGGTGGGGTCGATGCCGCACATCTCCAGCACCTTGGGGTTGACCATGCCCGCGCCCAGCACCTCAATCCAGCCGGTGCCCTTGCACATGCGGCAGCCCTTGCCCTTGCAGGCCGCGCAGGTCACATCCACCTCGGCCGAGGGCTCGGTGAACGGGAAGAAGGAAGGACGGAAGCGGGTGGTCACGCCCTCGCCGTACAGCTTCCTCGCGAAGGTATCCAAGGTACCCTTCAAATCGCCGATGGACACGTTTTCATCGATGACCAGACCCTCCATCTGATGGAACACCGGGGAATGGGTGGCGTCCACTTCGTCGGCGCGATACACCCTGCCCGGGCAAACGATGCGGATCGGGGGCTTGCGGGTGGTCATAATGCGCGCCTGAACCGGGGAGGTATGGGTGCGCAGCACGATGTTGTCCTCGATGTAGAAGGTGTCCTGGGCATCCCGGGCCGGGTGATTCTTGGGCAGATTTAAGAGTTCGAAGTTATAATGATCAAACTCCACCTCCGGGCCCTCCACCACCTCGAAGCCCATGCCGGTGAAAATATCCAACAGGTCGCTCAGCACCACGTTCATCGGATGCAGGCTGCCCGCGCTGCGGGTCTTGCCGGGCAAGGTCACGTCGATCTTTTCCTGCTCCAGGCGCTTTTGCTTCTCCATTTCGCTGAGCACCTGAAGCCGCTCCTCCATGGCCTGCTCCAGGGCGGCCCGGGTTTGATTGACCAATTGGCCCATAGCCGGCCGCTCCTCGGCGGGCAGGCTGCCCATGCCCCTCAGGATCTGGGTCAGTTCACCCTTTTTCCCCATCACGCTCACGCGCAACTGTTCCAAGGCGCCGGTATCCTGAATATTTTTTAATTCCTCGGTAACCCGCGCCATAATGGCCTTCAATTGTTCCTGCATATTCCCCTGCTCCTTCCATAAAAAAAGCTCCGTCCCCATAAAGGGACGAAGCGATCAATTACCCCGCGGTACCACCCAGATTTGCCTTGCGCAAACGCGCGCAGCCTCTCATTCTTTTATCGGGAATGACTCCGTCCTCGCCTACTAAAGCGGTTCAGCGCGGAGGCTCGGGAGGGAACTTCGCCCGTATCGTGACCCGCCGCGCTTTCAGCCGGGGACGCGGCTCTCTTTCGGGTTCGTATACCGGTTACTTTTCTCCGTCACAGCCAATTTGAAATTGTCTGCATTATAGCACATCTTGCGGCCCTCCCGCAAGCGGAATTTGGCGTTGAAATGTAAAATCTGCTCATTTAGCCTGCAAAAATCGATAAATCAATTCGTCCCGCCGTCATAATCCGCCTCGTCAGCCTCGGCCAATTCCAGGTATTTTTCGAAGATGACCTTGAGCAAATCGTCGTCCTCAATGCCCACATAGACATCCTCGCCATCCTCATCCTTGTCAATGCGCAGGATGATGACCTCGTCCTCGCCCACATCCTCCATGGGCTCCACCGGAACCAGCAGCACATATTCCTCGCCCTCATGTTCCAGAGTCATCAAATGCTCAAAATGAACCGGATTGTCGTTTTCATCCATGAGTTCAATGATGTTATCCATTTCCATATTGCCGTCCATAAATCCGTTCCTCGCTTCTAAAAACATAATCTATTTCATTTTCCGGTGAGGCTAGTCCTTCCATCCGCCCGCATCCAGAAAGCCCTGCAAAATATAGACCGCGGCCACCTTGTCCACCACCTGTTTGCGCTTTCTGCGGGATAAATCCCCTTCAATCAGCGCCCTATGGGCGGAAACCGTGGTCAGCCGCTCATCCCAATAGCGCACCTTCAGGCCGTCCTCCACCAGCCGGGCGGCAAACTCCTGAACGCGCTGGGCCTGGGGCCCGATTTCGCCGCTCATGGATTTGGGCAAACCAATCAGCAGCCGGTCGGTTTGATATTGATTGGCCAACTGCTTGACCCGGGCGCGGTCGTTGGACCAACCCTGGGTAAAAATCGTTTCCACGCCCTGAGCGGTTAAGCCCAAGGGATCGCTTACCGCCACCCCAATGCGCTTTTCCCCCACATCCAATGCCAGTATTCTTTGCATTTAACCTCCGCAAGCTCACGCCCTGCCGTTTTTCTCGCCGCTCATTACATAAAAGCGCACCAATTCTTCCAGAATTTCGTCGCGCTCCAAGCGCTTAATCAGCGATCTGGCGTTATTATAGCTGGTGATATAGGTGGGATCGCCGGAAAGGATATAGCCCACAATCTGGGTTATCGGATCATACCCCTTGGCCTTC
>DVJW01000007.1 GCA_018716505.1 Candidatus Faecaligallichristensenella faecipullorum
AGCGTTTGACAACGTTTTTTCCCCGCCGTTCCCAATAAAACAGCGTTTTCTGTATGGGCAATTTTGGCATTTGCAAAATATTTTTTAAAAATCTTAATCTATAAGGGTATATTGCCTTTATAGATTATTAAAACAACTACCATTAGTAGTTAAAATGTATTCAAGCAGCAAACAAACTGCTGTTTACATCGGTCTTTTCCGATGATCGTTCAGTCTTCAGAAAAATTTGTGTGGAAAGTGGTGGGGGTACTTATGGATAAGACATACAAGAGCATCGGATTGCGCATTAGAAACTACCGTAAGAAGCAACACATGACCCAAGATGAACTGGCTGACCGCAGCGGATTGAGCAACTCGCATATTTCGAACATCGAAAACGGATGGACAAAGGTCAGTCTGGATGCGTTTTTGCGCATTGCCAATGCACTGGGCGCCTCATCAGACGAATTACTCTGCGACAACTTGAGCCAAAGCCATGGTGTTTTTGCCGCCGAATTGAGCGAGGAAATGCGGGATTGTAGCGCCAATGAGCTAAAATTCATCTCGGATGTAGTGCGCTGCTTAAAGCGCTACACCAGATCAGAAATTGATTCATGAAATTCCTTTTAAAAAGCGACCAGGTTGTTCAGTACAGCCTGGTTGCTTTTGTTTAAAATACAGACTGCATTTCAGTTTTAGCATAACAAAATCGACCATGGTTTAGATACATTATTCCTCAATATCTCTTTGAGATCAAATCCGCTTTGTTGCCCGTTCTCCCGCTTCTACTCATTGTGCAAATACACCATTATCTTTAACGAAATAATCAAAATGACATCGTGGATCATTTTTTTCAATTCTCCCTAAGATTCAATTGCAAACTGCTACAACGTGACTTTTTTAATTGTGAATACCTCTTTGGCTGTCCTGATGGCCCTCTTGTTATCTGAGCTTTTGTCTCGCCGCACCGCGAAAGTGCTTCAAACCATCTATATGTTGCCTTACTTCCTTTCCTGGACCGTGGTGGCCATCGTGCTGATGGCCTTCTTGGACCGAAGCTATGGATTGGTCAATAAAACGATTCTGGCTTTGGGCGGAAAGGGAAACGTCGATTGGTACAAGGAACGCTCCATATGGCCGTTTTTGCTGGTGGGCATCAACGCCTGGAAAGGCGTAGGCTATTCCACGGTGCTATACCTGGCGGTTATTTCGGGCATCTCCCACGATTATTATGAGGCGGCCGTTTTGGACGGCGCCACCAAGATTCAGCAAGCACGATACATAACCATTCCCCACTTACGGATGGTTATCTGTATCTCCATCATCCTGGCCATGGGCAGCGTGTTTCGCGCAGACTTTGGTCTGTTCTACTCGGTTACCAAGGACAGCGGCCGGCTCTATCCGGTTACGGACGTTATTGACACCTATATCTATCGCGGCCTCACCCAGCTCAGCAACGTGGGCATGTCCACCGCCGCCGGTTTCTATCAATCCGTCGTGGGTCTGGTGATGGTGTTGTTGACCAACTGGGTGGTCACCAAGATCGATCCAGAGAGCTCGATGTTCTAAGAAGGGGGGAAATCAATCATGAATGGTGTCAGCGCAAAGAAAATCCGGAAACAGCAGGAACAGGAAGGATTTACGCGAAATCGTTTTAATTCCATAGGCCGCGTGCCCAACGCGATCATCACCACAATATTGAGCCTCATTTCCCTCCTGATGATTGTTCCCATGATACTAATCGTCATCGTATCTTTTTCCAGCGATGCTTCCATCTCAAACGTCGGCTTCTCCTTTTGGCCTGCGGAATGGTCTCTGGAAGGGTATCAATACTTGTTTAAGATGGGCGATCAGGTTCTGGATTCCTATCTCATTACCATCTTTTACACCATTACAGGCACAGTCATGAGCCTGTCGGTGATGTCCATGTTCGCCTATGTAATCTCCCAGCGCAATTTCGTGGCCAAGAAATTTTTCACATGGATGTTGTTCTTTACCATGCTGTTCAGCGGCGGACTGGTCCCCTCCTACATCCTGAACGTGCGCTATTTGAACATGTATGACACCGTTTGGGTCTTCCTGTTGCCCTCTTTGGTCAGCGCCTATAACGTCATTATTTTGCGAACCTTCATTCAGACCACCATCCCGGACACCCTGTTTGAGGCGGCAAAGATCGACGGCGCCGGGCACTTTCGGATTTTTGTCCAGATTGTATTGCCGCTATTCAAGGCCGGTCTGGCCACCATTGGCCTGTTTAATGTAGTGGCCCGCTGGAATGACTGGTTTACCGGCATGCTCTATATCGACACTCCCCAATTGGTGCCCATACAGACGCTGCTGCAAAAAATACAAAGTCAGATTGACTTTTTAAAGAATAACGCGGCTGTGGCCGGTACGCCGGACGGCGTTGCCCTGCTTCGTTCATTACCCACACAGAGTCTGCGCATGGCGTGCGTGGTGATTATCGTGCTACCGGTGCTGATGGCCTATCCGTTCTTCCAACGCTACTTCGTCAGCGGTTTGACCATTGGCAGCGTAAAGGGTTGATCCCCGGCCGTTTATACGGCTTAGGATAATATTATGATTGGGAGGCGTTACAATGACTCGCAGACTGTTCCTGTTCGCACTCGCTTTGGCTGTGGCTTTCACCATGATCCCGGGCTTTGCAATAGCCGAGTCCGAACCCGCGGCCGCCGACCTGGAACCCGTCACTTTGGACTGGTATTTTGGACAAACGGAAATGCCCGACTGCAGTCTGGTCAATGAAGCAGTCAACGAATATCTTCAGGAGAAGCTCAACACCACCGTGAATCTTCACTACTGGGGATTGGCGGAGGATTGGGAAAAGATGGTCACCATGATCTCCTCCGGCCAGGATGTGGGCATCATTGGATTCGGCAGCCAGACCAAGCTGGACTATGTCGTCCAGTCCCAGCGCGGCGCCTACTATCCGATAGAGGATCTGCTCGATACCCACGCTCCGGAGACCAAGGCCCTGTTCTCCGATGAAATCTGGGAATGCATGACGATCAACGACCACATTTACGGCATACCGTCCCTGAAAGATAACGGCTACTATATCTCCTTGGTCTACAACGACACCCTGGCCCAGGAACTGGGCATCAACATGGATGAAGTTGAGTACCGCAACTGGCGCGATCTGGAGGAATTGGGCCTGGAAGTCAAGGAAAAGCGCGACGCCGCCCACCCCGAATGGGCCGATTATCCGGTATTCTGGACCAACAACCTGGTCTATCCCTACAACTTCGCCTTCGAAACCTTCCTGAACGACAGCTATCTGGCCGTCTGCGACATCGATGAATTCGACCAGATTGCCGGAGTGGATTCGAGCCAGGTGGTAAACTTCTACGCCACCGATGAATTCCGCGAGTATTGCATCCAGCGCCAGCGCATGGTGGATGAGGGGCTCTACGCCTATGACTACACCGACCGCACCGACTGGCAGTACACCGGCGCCATCTTCGGATGGGTTGGCTGGGGCTACACCTACATGGAAGAGCATATGTACGGCGAAAACTTCGTCACCAAGATGAAGATATCTGAGAATCTGTGGACCGAGACCAACAACTACTTCTCGGCCGGCACCGCCATCTCGGCCAACTGCGCTAACCCCGAGCGCGCCATGATGGTGCTGAATCTGATCAATACGGATCCCGATTTTGCCACCATGATGCGCTTCGGCATTGAGGGAACCCACTATGTGGTTGACGAAGAGGGCAACATGTCCTTTGAGGGCACCCGCAACGAAGATCCCACCAACCGTTCCTACTATTATTGGTACATGGCGCCCATCGGCAACCTGCTGATCACCCGTGCGCCCGAGCAGCTGGTTGGCCCGGACAGCATCATGCTGACCAACATGCAGAAGTACAACGAGGAAGCCGTTCTGCCTGCCCACTTCGGCTTTGTGTTTGACACCGCGCCGGTCATCAATGAAATCGCGGCCTGCACCAACGTGATTGCCGAATATCAGACCGATCTGGCCAACGGCCAGTTGAATTCGGCCGATGAGGTCAATCAGGCCGTGGATGAATTCGTAGAGAAGCTGAACGCCAACGGCGCCGAAAAGATCGTTGCCGAGGTTCAGAGCCAGATCGATGCCTGGCAGGCTGCCAAGGCCGCGTAACCATCCTTTCCCCCACCGGCCCGTCCTTGCGGCGGGCCGTTTTTCTGGAGGAGAATGTTAAATGAGGGCTTGCCGCAAACCCTTTGAAAGAGTATAATGGCATTACGATCTGATGCAGGGAGCGTAAGAGATATGTCCATTTATTTATCACTGGACGCAGGCGGCTCAAAATGCGCCGCCATGTTGTTCGACGATGGCCTGAACCTGCTGGGCAGCGGGCTATCCGGTGGCGTGAACACCACTCAAACCACTTTGGACGAGGCGCGTGCCAATGTCGTCGATTGTCTGAACCAGGTATTTCAAAACGTTCAGATTGATCAGATCGACCGCTTCTATTACAGTTTCGTGGGCCCGGTGCATGTGCTCAGGGAGGAAATTACCCGGCGCGTTCGGGTCATCTGCGAATGCGGCATGAGCGAACCCGAGGCGGGCATGTATGCGGGTGCGCTGCGCAAAGAGGGCCTGCTGGCCCTGGCCGGAACCGGCTCGGATGTATTCTGGGTCAAGCATTCAGCCAATGGCCGCCGGTTGGTGGTGGGCTCCTGGGGGCCCATATTGGGCGATCAGGGCAGCGGAACCTGGATTGGCCAGCGGGTGCTTCGCGAGGTGGTCAAGCTCTCCGAAGGCTGGGGCGAACAGACCATACTGTTGGATATGATTCGAAAGGCCTGGGCGCTGGAGCATGACTACGATATGGTCCGGGTGGTTCATCAAAGCCCGGCTCCATTCCGAAAGGTGGCTTCCCTCACCGTATTGGTGGGTGAGGCAGCGCGTCAAAACGACGCCTTTGCCCTCAAAGTGCTTCGCGAGGCCGGGGAACAAATGGCTTTGCAAACCATTTGCCTCATCGAGCGGGAACAGGTTCCCCCCGAAATGCGCGCGGTGACCTGTTGCGGCGGCGCTTGGAAAGCCCACAGCGCCATGTTCGAGCGCTTCCGCGAGATGCTCCAGGAGCGCTATCCAGGGCTTTCCGTCCAGAAGCCCTGGTTTGAACACCTCATGGCGGGCCCGGCCCGTACTTTGATCGAACGCGGCATCGAAATCCCGGAGGCCAAGCGCCTGCTGGAGACCCATTTCCCCAAATACATAATCAGGTGGTGATCAATCGTGGACGCAATTCAAGCTTACTTTGACAATCTATCCTCCATCTTTGACCAGATTATGGCCACGCAGAAGGAATCGCTTTTCAAAGGCGCGGAAATGCTCCGGGATGCGGTGGTCGAGGGCCATAACCTATTTGCCTTCGGGTGCAGCCATGCCGGATTATTGGCCTTGGAGCTCTATTATCGAACCGGCGGCATGGCGGTGATCAATCCGGTGCGCGCGCCCGGATTAAACCTGGATATCGACCCGGCCACCATGACCAGCCAGATGGAGCGCCTGCCCGAGTACGGAAAAATCATTGTCGACAATCAACCCCTGGGCGCGGGGGATGTGATCATCGTGCATTCGGTTTCGGGCCGCAACACCGTGACCGTGGACGTGGCCATCCGGGCCCGGGAAAAGGGCGCCAAGGTGATCGCGTTGACCAATATGCAGACCACCACCCGGGTAAGCTCCCGCCATCCTTCCGGTAAAAATCTGTATGAGGTGGCGGATCTGGTGCTGGACAACTGCGGCTGCATGGGCGATGGATCGCTGGTCATCGAGGGAGTGGCCGAAAAGGTGGCGCCCACCTCCACCGCTGTGGGCGCGGCCATGCTCAACGCCATGGTGGCCCAGGCCATAGAGCTCATCGTTCAGTCGGGCATCATTCCCCCGGTTTTCATCTCCGCCAATGTGGAGGGCGGAGATAAGCACAACGCGGAAATGTTGGCCAAATACAAAGACCATATTTTCTATATGGATTAACGTCAGGAGGAATCGTTACAATGTTGATGGAGACGTATTGGAAGGCAGTGGACGATCTGTTTGCCAAGGTTCGGAATACCCAGCGAGAAAACATCATCACCGCGGGCAAGATGGTGGCGGATTCCATTGAGCAGGGCGGTTGCATCCATCTGAGCAGCATTTGCCATCATATTGAGCACGACTTGATCTATCGCGGCGGCGGCCCGATCTTCTATAAGCATTTTACCTATAACCTCAACGTGGACAATCCCGCCCGCGCACGCGACCGCAGCGATATGGACCTCAACATGGAGGGCTTGGCCGCCTACGCGCTCAAGGCCAGCAAGGTCCGGCCCGGAGACGTGCTGTTTTTGAGCTCGGTATCCGGCCGCACGGCCAGCGTGGTGGATTTGGCCTATGAAGCCAAGAAGATGGGCGTAAAAGTGATCGCGCTTTCCAGCATGGAGTACGCCCGCCAGGTGGATCCGGTGCATTCTTCGGGTAAAAAGCTCTATGAAATGGTGGATTTGACCCTGGATAACTGTGCGCCCGCAGCCGAAGCCATGATTGAGGTGGAGGGCTTGGAGCCCCGCTTTGCGGCCGCCTCGGGTATTGCCTCGGATTACATCATGTGGAGCGTGACCTCGGTGGCGGTGGAAGAGCTGATGAAGCGCGGCATAACCCCTGGCATTCTCAAGAGCGCCAATTTCCCGGGCGGAAACGACTACAACAAGTCGTTCGTGGAACCCCAATACGAAGAGAAGGGCTATTAAACCTCCTTCATAAAAAGCAGGGCCTGGCACGGCGTTTCCCCGTGTCAGGCCTTGTTTTTTACAGATTTAAAAGCATCTTCCCCCGCGCATTTCCCGGCAGTTCTCCCTGATTTTTCCGCTTTCGCACTGGTAGCAGACCTCATTGGTCAGCGGTCCATCGCTAAAGAACTCATCCAGGTTGTCCAAGGTAATCCGGGCAATGCTGCTCAGCGCCTCTTCGGTCAAGAATGCCTGATGCGAAGTAATGACCACGTTGGGCTTGTTGAGCAGAAGCGACAGCACGTCATCCTGAACCCCGCTCATCGACCAATCCGAGAAGAAGTAATCGGCCTCTTCCTCGTATACATCCAACCCCGCGCCGCGGATCTTGCCCTCGTCCAGCGCCTTGAGCAGCGCCACGCTGTCCACCAATTCGCCGCGCGAGGTGTTGATGAGGAAAATGCCGCGCTTCATCTTGGCGAACGGCGCTTCATCCAGCATGTGGCGCGTCTGATCGGTGAGCGGGCAGTGCAGGGAAATCACGTCGCTGCGCCGGAGCAACTCATCCAAATCCACATACTCAATGCCCAATTTTTCATTGGGAAACGCATCGTACGCCACGATTTTCATTCCAAATCCCCGGCAAAGTTCCATAAAGGTGCGCCCAATTTTTCCGGTTCCAATAATTCCCGCGGTCTTTCCATACAAATCCACCCCGGTCAATCCGGAAATATTGAAGTTAAAATCCCGGGTCCGGTTATACGCCTTGTGCAGCTTGCGATTGACCATGAGCAACAGCCCCATGGCATGCTCGGCCACCGCATGGGGCGAATAGGCCGGCACCCGCACAACATGTATCTTTTTGTAGGCGGCCCGAAAATCCACATTGCTGTAGCCCGCGCAGCGCATGGCAATAACCCGAACGCCCAGTTCATACAGCTTGTCAATGGTCCGCTTGTCCAGGTTGTCGTTTACGAAGGCGCATACCGCCTGGCAACCCCTGGCCAATTCCGCGGTCTCTTCATCCAGCTTACTCTCAAAATAATGAAGTTCATACTTTTGATTTAGTTTATCGAACCATTCCCGATCATAGGGCTTGGCGTCAAAAAACGCGACTTTTTTCATGAAGTTCCCCCCCTTTGGGTTTCTTTTTATCTCTATAATACCCAAATTCCGGTACAATAAAACGCTCAAAGCCCATACAAAAACGGGGAAACACAGCGCGCATTTGCGCCATGCTTCCCCGCCTCACTCTACTGTTTACGCCGGAGCATCGGTTCCATAGATAAACTGATGCAAGGCCGTCACGTTGGCCGCCAAATCCATATCGTATATGCCCCAGGTGCCGTCGCGGGATTCACCCACATAAGTGCCGTCCACCGGCAAACGCAGCTCGGTCATTTCCGAAATTCCGTGGGTAAATACCGTGGTGGCCAGACCCACCATGCTGGGCAGGTTGATGTTGGTATCCACATACTGTATCAGATCGGTGCCCAGTGAAAGCAGTTCCACAGGGTTGGTGATATCCTTGACCCGATCCAGTATGGCCTCCAGCACCCGCCGCTGGCGCTGAGTGCGCTGGAAGTCGCTGTCAATGGACCTGAGCCGGGAATAGGAAAGCGCCTGGCGCCCGGTGAGCTTGGTACCCGGGCCATAGGTATCCAACAGCGAATTGTCCAATGCGCTTTCATCCAGCTTCAGCTTCTTCCCCAGCTTGATGGAGTCCTGCACCAGTTCGTTGATTCCCTCCATCTCCGCCTCGGTAATATCCACATATACCCCGCCCAACTTCTCGATAATGTAGGGGAAGTTGACAAAGTTGACGACAACATACTCGGAGATATTGAGCTTAAAGTTCTCGTTGACCGTTTTCATGGCCAATTCCGGGCCGCCATAGTAGTTTGCGGTGTTGATCTTTTGCGTCCCCCGCTCCGGAATCTCAACATACATATCGCGCATCAGCGAGGTCAGCTTGATTTCCCCGGTATTGGCATTGATCGAGGCGATAACCATGGTATCGGTGCGCTCACTCTTTCCGGTGGTCCGGCTGTCTTGGCCCAGCAGCAGTATATTGCGCCAGCTGGAATCCAATCCGGCGGTAACACTCAGGTCGTCAACCTGAACCATTTCCTCTTCGGAAAGAGTGGGCAGCTCGTCGCTTTCACCTCCATTGGCGTCGGTTCCCAATCCTTCAATAAAAGTGTCCACGCTGCTGATCTCACTTCCCTGGGTTGCGTCCGGACTTGCGCTGGCATCCGTCTGGGGTGTTTCCTCTTGCGTGTCGGGCGAGGCGGCAGATTGCTCCGCGTCGGGGGTTGAAGTGGCTATGGGGGTAATATTCCCCGTGTAGCTGTGGGTGGTAAACCGGTCAACCAATCCGCTGATTCCCCAAATAATCAAAACCAGCAAGGCGATCATAACCACCAGGAATACATAGAACCTGCCCGTTACCCGAAATCTGCTTCTCCGCCTTCTGTTCCCCTGTCTATTCACGAACGTAACCCTCTCCGCGACGAATCGCAATAATTTTGAAATACAAATGCAGTATATGCCGTATAATTTATAATTATAATTCGCGCAGCACCAAAAATCAACGTTATAGGGTAAATTTACACGTTTATCACGCTAATCCCCGTATGTAAGGGGCGGCGCGCCGCCCCTTACTCTGCAAATTATTGGCCCGCCACCGAAAGCCCGCTTACCCTTATGGACGGGCTGCCCACCCGGCCAAAGCCGAATTTCAAATCCGAAGCGACCTTCTCAATGACGTTCAACATCTGATAAAAGTTTCCGGCCACGGTAATCTGATCCACGGCCCGGCCAATCTTTCCCCCTTCCACCAGGTAGCCCTTGGCGCCCAGGGAAAAATCTCCGCTGATGCCATTGGCTCCGGCGTGCAATCCCTGCAGGTCGGTGATCAAAAGTCCGTTGCCCATTTCGGCGATCAGCTCATCCAGGCTGGTTTGCGAGGGCTCGAAATAGAAATTGCCGGGCGCCACCCCCACCGGCGCGGCGTAAGATCCCTTGGCCGCGTTGCCCGTGGTCTGGACCCCTTGCTTGTTGGCGGTCTTTAAATTATGCAGCAGGGTGGTGAGCACCCCCTTGTCAATCACCGCCTTGACCGTGGTGGCCACTCCCTCGTCGTCAAAGGGCGCGGAACCCAGGGCGGTGGGATGATGGGGATTATCCATCAAGGTCACATTGGGACTGGCGATTTGCTGTCCCTCCCGTCCTTTGAGCAAGGAAAGGCCCTTCTGCGCGCTCTCCGCGCTAAAAATGCCGCTGAAGGTGCCCAGCAGGTCGGCTGCCGCGTCGTTTTTCAGGATGACTTTGTATTCGCCCGAAGCCACCGGACGCGCCGAGAGCGCCTCCACGGCCTCTTTGACGGCCCGATTGGCCATCTCCCGGATGTTCAGATCCTCCACTTCGTGGGTGGCCAGCAGGTCGCTGCCGGTGCTGACCTTATCGCCCTGGCGGGCCACCACCGAAATATAGGCCTCCAGCGCATTGCTGCTGTGGCTCACATCCAACCCCTTTGAATTCTTGATGCGCACGGTTCCGGAAACCGTGGCCAACACGCAGCTTTGAACCTGTTTTACCCGCTCGTCCAGGGAAAGCGCTGCCTTTTCCAGCTCCAGCGCCCATTCAATCTTTTGCTGTTCGCTGATTTCAGCGATCCTGGGATTCGCGCCGGGCAGATCCGGATAGCGCTCGCTGCCCGGAAAGATGAACTGCTGATCCGTGTCTTCGATAATCAGCGCGTTTTGCCGCGCGCTTTCCACCAGCATATCCAGCGCCTGCTCATCCAGAACCTGGGTGGAAGCATAGCCCATGTTGCCCTGAAACATCCCCCTGAAGTTCAAGCCCATGGAGCTGGAAACCGTGTAGCCCGCGATTTCCCCCTGAAACACCGTGACTTCAAACTCGTCCCCGTCGCTGTAATACGCCTCATAATCGCTGAAGCCCGCCGCCTGGGCGCGCTCGAACAGGCGATCAATAAATTCATTTAACTGCATATCTTTTCCCTCCTTACCGGCCGCCCACGGTCATTTGGGTTACGCGAATCATGGGCTGGCCCACGTTGGTGTTCACCGAGCCGCTGACCGAGCCGCAGACGCCCTGGGCCATCCACATCTTCTTACCCACCCGGTCAATGCGCATCAAAACCTCCGATCCCTTGCCGATCAAGGTTGCGCCGCGCACCGGCCGGTCGATCTTTCCATCCTTCACCAGGTAGCCTTCGGTCACCGCGAAGTTAAACTCCCCGGTGGCCGGGTTTACCGAGCCGCCGCCCATTTGCCTGGCGTACAGCCCGTCCCCCATGGTGCGGATGATTTCGTCCTCATCGTGCTCGCCCGGGGCGATGAAGGTGTTCCGCATGCGCGAGGTGGGCGCGAAACTGTAGCTCTGGCGCCGGGCGCTTCCGGTGACCGGCATGTTCATCCTGCGCCCGTTGAGCTTATCGATCATATAATTTTTCAAAATACCCTTTTCAATGAGCACCAGGCGGGTGGTGGGCGTGCCCTCATCGTCGATATTGAGCGATCCCCATTCGTTGGCAATGGTGCCGTCATCGATGGCGGTCACGATGGGCGAAGCCACCTGCTTCCCCATTTTCCCGCAAAACTCGGAATTGCCTCGGGCCACCGCGGTGGCCTCCAAAGAATGGCCGCAGGCCTCGTGGAAGATCACCCCGCCAAATCCGCCGTCAATGACCACCGGCATCACCCCGGCCGGGCATTGATCCGCGCTCAGCATGACGCAGGCCGTGCGCGCCGCCTCCCGGGCCGCCCGTTCCACATCGACCCGGGTTTCAAACAGCTCGTAGCCCATCATGGCCCCGGGGCCAACAAAGCCGGTCTGGTTCTCCTTGCCGTCGCTGGCCACCACCGAGATGCCCATGCGGGTGTACACCCTTCTGTCCCCCACCATCAGGCCCTCGCTGTTGACGATATAGACCTCCTGATCCACATCCCCCAAATTTACCCGGACCTGGCTCACGCTTTCCCCACCCGCCCGGGCCGCGTCATAGGCGCGATGCACCAGGTTGGCCCGCTTCTGTCCGGGCACATCCCCGGGCAGAACCGATATGGGATGGATATTGGCGGCCAGGCTTCCCCGCAGGGGCAGCGGCTGATGCCGTCCGCCGGCGCGAATCGCCTGGGCCGCCTGGCGGGCGGAGCGAATCAGTCCCTCCTCGCCGGTGTCGTTGGTGTAGACATACACGCTGTTTAAGCCGTTAAAAACCCGAATGCCCGCCCCGTGAATGCGGTTGGCTGCGGCGGTTTCCAGTTTTCCATCGGTGAGGGAAACGTTGTTTTTCCGGGTATCCTCCATAAAAATTTCCGCGAAGTCGCCGCCGGTTGCCATGGCGGCCTCTATGACGTTTTCCGCGATGCGTTTTGAAATCATATTGCTGTCTCCTTTACGCTTTGCTACTCATCCTTTTTCCCGCGCAGCCGCCGGATCTCCCGCAGCCGCGCCTCCTGGCCCTGATCGCTGGGCCGGTAATAGGGCATGCCCTTGGCCTCCAGCGGGGCGTATTGCTGATCCACATAGTGGCCCGGAAAATCGTGGGGATATTTATAACCCTGGCCCGAGCCCAGGCGCTGGGCGCCCTGATAATGGGTATCGCGCAAATGCACCGGCACCGGTTGAAAGCCGCCCCTTTCGGCATCCTGGGTGGCCGCGTCAATGGCCATGACCACGCTGTTGGACTTGGGGCTTTCGCAAATCGCGATAATGGCCTGGGCAAGGGAAAGCCTGGCTTCGGGCATGCCCACCATTTCCAAGGCCTGGGCCGCGGCCACCGCCTGAAGCATGGCCGTGGGGTTGGCCAGGCCCACATCCTCGCTGGCGTGGGCAATCAACCGCCGGGCGATGATGCGCGGATCCACCCCGGCGTAGATCATGCGCGCGAACCAGGCCAGGGCCGCGTCGCTGTCCGATCCCCTGAGCGACTTGCAAAAGGCGCTCAACATGTCATAAAACATGGACTCGTCGCAGCGCATGACCCGCTTTTGTATGGACTCCTCGGCCACTTCCAGGGTGATGTTGAGATTGCCCATGGCGTCCACCGGGGTGGTCAACACGGCCAACTCCAGGGCGTTCAGCGCGGCCCGGGCATCCCCGTTGGCCACCTGAGCGATGTGATGCAGCGCCTCGGGCTCAATGGTGACGCCTTGAAGCCCATATCCCCTCTCCTCGTCGTGAATGGCGTGCTCCATGGCCTGTTCCACCTCAAGCTGGCTCAGGGGTTCAAACTGAAACAGCCGGCACCGGCTCACAATGGCCGGGGTCATGGCGATCATGGGGTTCTCGGTGGTGGAACCGATAAAGCGAATGGTTCCCTGTTCAATGGCGGGCAAGATGGAATCGCTCTGGGCTTTGCTCCAGCGATGGCACTCATCCAACAGCAGGTAGGTGCTGCGCCCATACAGTTTAAGCCGCTCCTCGGCCTTGGAAATCACCTCGCGCACATCCGCCACCCCGCTGGTGACCGCGTTGAGCTTTTCGAATTCCGAATGGGTGCTGCCCGCGATGATGGAGGCCAAGGTGGTCTTTCCGGTGCCGGGCGGGCCCCAGAAGATCGAGCTGGTCAGCCGGTCGGCCTCAATGGCGCGCCTGAGCAACTTGCCCTTGCCCACGATATGCTGCTGTCCATAAAACTCATCCAAGGTGCGCGGGCGCATCCGGTCGGCCAGAGGCGCGCGCTTTTTCATGCCCATTGTAAACAGATCTTCCATGGTTCCTCCGTTGACGCACGATTTGTTATGGATCTAGTATAGCCGGTTTTTCCCAAAAAGAAAAGGCCATTCCGGCCAACTCCATCAAAAATCCACATTTGAAATCCCTTCGGATTTTCTCATCAAATTCCAAGAA
>DVJW01000055.1 GCA_018716505.1 Candidatus Faecaligallichristensenella faecipullorum
CGCGCCCATGTTGGCGGCGTGCCGGATAAAGGATAGCCCGTTGCCGCCCGTGCCGATGATGAGCACCCGCCTTCCGGGCCGCATGCCCATGCGGGTGATATAAGAAAGGGTTTCGCGCCAGGTAATCATCATGGGCGCGCTTTTCAGGTCGATATCCTCCGGGATCAGCCGGTTGACCCGCGCGTTTTTCCACTCCGATTCGGGCAGCCCATCCCGCTGCATGGCCAGCGCGTCCCCGGCCAGGCCGTATTCGGCAAAACCGCCCCAGCCCGAATGAATGCCCAGCGCTGGATACGCGGGCGCGCCCACCCGGGCGATGCGGTCGCCCACCTTAAAATGGCGCACCTTTTTGCCCACTTCCACCACCTCCGCCACGCTTTCATGGCCCAGGATGGTGGGCAGCGGCACCGGGAAGGGAATGGTTTGATCGAGGATGTGCTGGTCAGTGGCGGTGCAGCTGGCTCCGTAACGGATGCGGCAGAGCATTTGATAGGGCCCGGGAACCGGCATGGGCAGGTCGCGCACGGCCAGTTCGCCGGGGCGCAGAACGATGGCGGCCTTCATAAAAGCGATCAACTCCCGTGTATTTATTGCGTTTTATTCAGTATAACACGCCCGGCGGAATTTGCAAGCCGGTCATATGCCCCGGCGCAATCCGCATATTCTGACACCGAGGTGAGGCGTGTGAGCGTGGCGCAGAGGAAAAAACAGGCAATTTTGGCCGATAAGCAGCTCAGAAAGCAGAAATCCGGGCGCGCCAGGCGGCCTGCGCTGCCCATGTTGGGGTTGCCCGGGGACGCCACCAGCGGAGAAGCCAGGCTGACGATCCTGGGCGAGCGGCAGGTGCTGGTGGAAAACCATAGGGGAATGCTGGAAATTGGCCAGGAACGCATGCGGGTATTGACCAAGCGGGGGATATTGAGCGTCTATGGAAGCGCGTTGGCGCTTTTGGAAGTAAGGCCCGAAGGGCTGATGATCCAGGGCATCATCGAACGGGTGGAGCTGCCCGGCGCGGAAGGGGGCGGCAAGGGGTGAGCGGCATATGGATCCGGGTTCAGGGGCTCATGTTGGAAAGGCTGATGGACGCGGCGCTCAAGCAGGGCATGCGTTTTAAGCGGGTGGAGCGGCCGGGGGACCGCTCGCTCCTGTTGCTCATGGCCGAGGGCCAGGTGCCCCGCTTTACCGCCCTTTGCGGGCAGGCCGGGATTGAGTTTGAGGAGGTATCCAGCCAGGGCATAAACCGGCTGACCCGCCGCGCCAAGGCCAGATGGAGCCTGGTGCTGTGCTTGATTTTGTGCCTGTGCGCCCTGTACATGGTTTCCGGGCGCATATGGCTGATTGAGGCCCAGGTGGTGGACGGCGATTCGGCCGAACAGATGGAGCTGCTGCAGGCCGCGCGGGAGGCCGGGCTCTATCCGGGTATGGCCCAAAGCGATTTAAAGGCCGGCGAGACGGCCGGGCAGCTCAAGATTCAGCTGCCCCAATATGCGTTTATCGGGATCAAGCGTCAGGGGGTGCGCCTGCAGATCCGGGCGGTGCGCGAGCATGAGCAGCCCGAGGTGTATCAATTGGATCAGGCCCGGGATCTGGTGGCCTCCCGGGACGCGGTGGTTCAAAAGATTGATGTGCTCAGCGGGGAGGGCTGTGTGGAGGCTGGGGATACCGTGACCAAGGGCCAACTGTTGATTCGCGGAGAGGAGCAGCAGACCGACGAGGCCAACCGCGGGGTGTGCGCCCTGGGCCAGGTGACCGCCCGGGTGTGGTCCGAGGGCACGGCCGAGGCCGAACTTTATGAACGCGTGAAGCAGCCCACCGGCCGGGAGCGCACCGGCGCGCGGCTGGAATTATGGGATTGGGGAAAGGATTTGACCTATGCCGAACCCTTTGAGAGCGAGGAGACCTATGTTCAGACCTTGCCGGTGGGCGGGGTGTTTTTGCCCCTTCGGGTGGTGCGCACCCGGCATGTGGAAACCCAGGAGACCGTCATAAACCGGGATGAGACGCAAATTCGCGCACAAATTGGCCTGGAAGCCATGGCAAATGCACTTTCTGAGCTGGAAGAAGGGTGTGCAATTATTGACAAATGGGTAGATTATAGTATGATAGAAGGTGAAAGATTGTGCGCGCGGGCGGTGGTGGAATACGCGGTCAATATCGCGGTCAGCCGCGAAGCGCTGTACCAGGGAGGAAACTAATTGGAAGCGCAATATAAAGAAGTCATGGAAGTCGAATCCGTGGACCGGTTCATGGCCCTGTTCGGGGTTCGGGACGAAAATGTGGGCCTGCTCAAGCAGGAGTTGGGGGTGGAGGTTTTTGCCCGGGGGACCGAGCTGACCATTTCCGGGGAGGAAGACAAGGTGCATCTGGCGCGCCTGGTGATGGATAAGCTGTTGGGCATATTGGATCGGGGCGAACCGGTGGACCGCACCCGCATCCGCTACGCCATTGAGCTGGCCAAGGAGGGCAACGCGGACCGGATCGAGGAGATCATGCGCGACGTAATCGCCATCACCTATAAGGGCAAGCAGGTCAAGTGCAAAACCCTGGGCCAGAGGCAGTATGTGGAGGCCATGAAAAAGAACACCTGTGTGTTCGCGGTGGGTCCGGCCGGAACCGGGAAGACCTACCTGGCCATTGCCCAGGCGGTGGTGGCGCTCAAAAATAAGGATGTGGAGCGCATTATCCTGACCCGGCCCGCGGTGGAGGCCGGGGAAAAGCTGGGCTTTTTGCCCGGAGATCTGGCCCAAAAGGTGGATCCCTACCTCAGACCACTGTACGACGCGCTGCACGACATGATGGGCGTGGAGAGCTATCAGCGCATGGTGGAACGCGGAACCGTGGAGGTGGCCCCGCTGGCCTATATGCGCGGGCGCACGCTGAACGATGCCTTTATCATCCTGGACGAAGCGCAAAACACCACTTCTGAACAGATGAAGATGTTCTTGACCCGCATGGGCATGGGTTCGCGCATGGTCATCACCGGGGACGTGACCCAGATCGATCTGCCGGGCGGCAAAAAATCCGGCCTGGTGGAGGCCCTGGAGGTGCTCAAGGGCATAAACGACATCGGCATCGTCACCCTGAGCCATCGGGATGTGGTGCGCCATGAGTTGGTTCAGGCCATCGTAAAGGCATATGAGCGCTTTGACAGGCGCGGGCGATAAACCCCCATTGGGCGCGGTAAAGGGCCTGGGGGAAAGGGTGAAACGCACAAAGGGGTTGAAAAAATGGAAAAATTAAGCCGGCTGACACGCAAGATGGGCCCGTTGGTGACCGTCGCCTTGACAGGCGGGTTGACCATGGTGCTCCTATTTGTCATGCTTTCCACAGCCATAGCGCCCGAGCGTTACGATATTCAGGTGGGCGAGGTGGCCACCACCACCATCATTGCCAATAAGGATGTCAAAGACACCATTGCCACCCAACAGAAGATCGACGAGGCGGTGCGCGCGGTTCAACCGCATTATATTACCGATGACGAGGCGCAACAGAAGACCCAGGATGATATCGAGAACGCCTTTAAGACTTTGATCGATATAAAATCCAGCACCGCCCCGGAAGAGTTGGCCGAAAAGATTCGCACAGAGATGGCGCCGGTGGAGTTTACCGATGAGCAAATCGCCACCATCGCCTCCCTTACCGTGCAGGAAATCAGCGACCTGGCCAGCGCCACCCGGCGGCTGGTGCGCTCGGCCCTGAACACCAAGGTGCTGGAGGGCCAGGAGTCCGAGGCCATCGTCAAGGTGAGCCAGGATCTCTTGAACGGGGAGTATGGCAGCGAGGCGGTGGACGTGGCCGCGGCCATTGTGCGGGCCTATATGCGCGCCAATATGAAAATCGACGAGGCCGTCACCGAGGAAAACCGGCAGGAGGCCCGGGATTCGGTGGAGGACGTGATCTATAAAAAGGGCCAGAAGATCATCGAGCAGGGCGAGGTGGTGACCGAAAATCAGATCGCCATGTTGGACAGCCTGGGCATGCTGGAGAGCAAGGGGGTGGACTTCACCCTGTATCTGGGCGTGGGGCTGCTGTTGATCATGCTGCTTCTGGTGATCGTGCTGTATCTAAAGGTGTTCGAGCCTGAAATGCTGATGGATCCCAGGCGGATTGCGCTTTTGTGCTGCATCGTGGTGGTGGTGATCCTGCTTTGCCTGCTTTTGCAAAAGGTCAATGTGTATCTGATGCCGGTGACCTTGGGGGTCATGCTGACCGCCATTTTGCTCAAGCCCCGGCTGGCGCTGATTACCAACATCATTTTGGCCGTCATGGCCGGACTGTTGGCGTTCTCTTCCTCTACAGGCATGTTTACCGCGGCCATGTTTGGGGTTATGATGACCTCCATTGTGTCGGGCTCTCTGTGCCTGGGCATTGTAAAAACCCGCCAGCAGCGCCTGAGCATCATGATGGCCGGGTTGGCCGTGGCGGTGAGCAACATGCTGACCACCATTGCGGTGGGCTTGATCAATAACGCCAGCCGCAACGATGTGTTCGTCTGGGCGCTTTGGTCGGCGGGCAGCGGCATTTTGAGCGCGGTTTTGTGCATTGGCCTGCAGCCCCTCCTGGAATGGCTGTTCAATCTGGTGACCTCGGCCAAGCTTCTGGAACTTTCCAACCCCAATCATCCGCTGCTGCGCAGGCTGCTGCTGGAAGCGCCGGGCACCTATCACCATTCGATTATCGTGGCCAATCTGGCCGAGGCCGCGGCCAGCAGCGTGGGGGCCAACGGACTTCTGGCCAGGGTGGGCGCCTATTACCACGATGTGGGCAAACTCAAGCGCCCCATGTATTTCAAGGAGAATCAAATGGGGGACAACCCCCACGACCGCACCGATCCCCGGGTATCCACGGCCATCCTGACCGCCCATCCCCGGGACGGGGTGCAAATGGCCATCAAACACCGGATTCCCGAGCCCATATTGGATATTATTCAGCAGCACCACGGGGATACTCCGGTTCTGTATTTTTACGACAAGGCGGTTAAACAGGGGGATGCGGTCAATATTGCGGACTTCCGCTATGACGGACCCAGGCCCAGAAGCCGGGAAGCGGCCATCGTCATGCTGGCCGACACGGTGGAGGCCGCGGCCCGGGCGTTGCCCGATCCCAATCTGGAGAAGATGGACGCGCTGATCCGCAAGCTGGTGCGGGGCAAGATGGAGGACAGGCAGCTGGATGAATGCACCTTGACTTTCAGCGATCTGGACAAGATCTGCAAAGCCTTCCTCACCGTGTTGACCGGGGTATTCCATGAGCGGATTGAGTATCCGAACATCGACGTGGCGGCCAAGGTGGCCCAGGACACCGCCCGGCTTCAGGCCAATGCCCTGAAAAAATCCATTGAAGCCGCTGCCCAGGCCCAGCCGGCCGCCAGCCAAAAGGAAGGAAAGCAATGAGCAGACGGGTTACATTGGAGTTAGTGGGGGAAATTGCGGACCTGCCCGCGGGCATGGAGGATATGATGAACCGGGTGGCTGAAGCCTGCTGCGCGGCCGAAGGGCTGGAAAAGGTCATGGTCTGCGCCCGGTTGGTGGATGACGAAGAAATTTGGGCGCTCAACCGGCGCATGCGCGGGGTGGATCGAAGCACCGATGTGCTCAGCTTTCCGTCGGTCTCCTTTACGCCGGAAAAAACCGCAGGCCATTGCAAGGAGCGGCTCAAGGGGGAATGGGATCCGGACAGCGGGCGCATGTTTCTGGGAGAAATGGTGATTTCCCTGGATCATGCCATGGCCCAGGCCGAGGAGTATGGCCATTCGCTGAGCCGCGAGGTGGGGTATCTCACCGCCCATTCCATGTTTCACCTGATGGGCTACGATCACATGCAGCCCGGGGATAAGGCGGCCATGCGGGTCATGGAGGAGGGCGTCATGCGGGAAGTGGGGCTGTCCCGGAATCAAGGGACGCAGGGGATGAGCGACAGTGCGCTCTTTGAGCGGGCCGAAAAGGCCATGGAGCGGGCCTACGCGCCCTATTCCGGATTTCTGGTGGGCGCCTGTCTGTTGGACGGCGAGGGACGCGTCTATGAGGGCTGCAACATCGAAAATGCCTCCTACGGCGCCAGCATTTGCGCCGAGCGGGTGGCGGTGAGCTGCGCCGTCAGTCAGGGGGCCAGGCGCTTCACGGCCATTGCGGTTTGCGGCTCCACGGCCCCGGCCTGGCCCTGCGGCATCTGCCGCCAGGTGCTCAATGAGTTTTCAGAGGATATGCGGGTCATCGCGGGGGAAAAGGGCAAGGGCTATGAGGTCAGGCTGCTGAGCGAGCTGTTGCCCCAGGCCTTTGGCCCGGAAAAACTGGACAAATAAGGCGGCGTGCGCCGTAAGGAGTATTTATTTTGGAAAAGAAAGCGTTTCATTCGGGCTTTGTGGCCATCATGGGCCGGCCCAATGTGGGAAAATCCAGCATTATGAACCGGTTTGTGGGGGAAAAGGTGGCCATTGTGTCCAACCGGCCCCAGACCACCCGCAACAAGATCATGGGCGTGGTCAGCCGGCCGGATTGGCAGATCGTCTTTGTGGATACCCCAGGCCTGCACAAACCCAGAACCAAGCTGGGTAAATACATGATGAAGAGCGCCGAGGAAGCCAAGGAAGGGGTGGACGCGGTGCTGGCCGTGGTGGATGCCCAGCTGATTGGCCCAGGGGACCGGGCGGTCTTGAACGATTTGGCGGGCATGAAATGCCCCAGGATTTTGGCGGTAAACAAGATCGATCTCACCACCCCGGAAAAGTTGATGCCCCAGCTTCAGCGGTTGAACGATTTGGGCTTTGACCAGATCGTGCCGGTTTCCGCACGCACCGGGCAGAACATGGACGAGCTGCTCCAGGTGCTCAGGGAGGCCATGCCCGAGGGGCCGCGCTATTTCCCGGAGGATATGATTACCGACCAGCCCGAGCGGGTGGTTTGCGCCGAGATCATCCGGGAAAAGGCGCTGATCAACCTGCGGGAGGAAATCCCCCATGGGGTGGGGGTGGAGATGCTGTCCATCAAAAAGCTGTCTGACAACCTCACCGAGATTCATGCCAACCTGTACTGCGAGCGCGCGGCCCACAAGAGCATCATCATCGGCAAGCAGGGCAGTATGCTTCAAAAGATCGGCTCCCAGGCCCGGGTGGATATTGAGCGGCTGCTGGGCGGGAAGGTCATGCTCAAGCTGTGGGTCAAGGTGCGCGAGGATTGGCGCAATCGCGCGGACGATTTGCGCACGCTGGGATATGATGAATAGATGAGCAATATTGTAACCGACGCCCTGGTGCTCAGGTTCGCCAATTATCGGGATAACGACCGGATGGTGACGCTATTGTCCCCGGCCATGGGGCGCATTGACGCCATCGCCCGGGGGTGCCGGCGCGCCAAATCGGCCCTGATGAACGCGGCCGAGCCCTTCTGTGCCGGGGAATATGTGTTGAATTTTGCCCACGGACGCTATGCGGTGAGTCAATGCCAGATCAAGAGCAGCTTTTATGAGCTGCGCATGGACTATGACAAGTTGGTGCACGGTTTTTACTGGCTTTCCCTGCTGGAAGGCGCGGTCATGCCCGGCGAGCCCGCCCAGGGGTTGTTTCATTTGGCCCTGCGGGCGCTGGCCCATTTAAACTATACCGATTTGCCTCCGGCCATGCTCACCGCCGCCTTTGAAATGCACTTCATGGCGATTCAGGGCTATTCGCCGCGCATGGACGCCTGCGTGGTGTGTGGAAAACCGGTGTCTGATCCCATGCGGTTTGACGCCTGGCGGGGCGGTGTCTGCTGCGCGGGCTGTTCGCCTCTTTCCCCGGCGATCAGCGAGGGCGCGCGGCGCATCCTGTACAAGCTGCCCAGGGTGCCCTTTGACTCGGTGGGCAAGCTGAACGGTCATCCCGACTGGCCTGAGGCCGCGCGGTTATTTCGGGGATTTGTGGAGCAGCGCATGGAAAAGCGCCCCAGAACCGCGCCGCCGCTGCCCTAGGTAGGCGGAGTGGAAATGGCGCCGCCGGCGGGAAAAAGAAAAAAAGTCAGAAAAAATCGAATTTTTTTCTGAAATGCCGTTTCAAGGCCGGTTTTCTGGTGTATAGTATAAATGTCAGCAAGAGCTGAGTCCGAAGAGAGAAAAATAAATCAATATAAAGGAGTGTATGACTTATGAAGAAGTGGGTTTGCAGCGTTTGTGGTTATGTGTACGAGGGCGAGCAGGCGCCGGAGAAGTGCCCCCAGTGCGGCGTTCCGGGTTCCAAGTTCGTTGAGCAGAAGGGTGATATGAGCTGGGCCGCCGAGCATGTGGTGGGCGTGGCCAAGGACGCTCCGGCCGAGATCATCGAGGGCCTGCGCGCCAACTTCAACGGCGAGTGTTCCGAGGTGGGTATGTACCTGGCCATGGCCCGTGTGGCCCATCGCGAGGGCTATCCGGAGATCGGCCTGTACTGGGAGAAGGCCGCCTATGAAGAGGCCGAGCATGCGGCCAAGTTCGCCGAGCTGCTGGGCGAAGTGGTGACCGACTCCACCAAGAAGAACCTGGAGATGCGCGTGGAAGCCGAGAATGGCGCCACCGCCGGCAAGACCGACCTGGCCAAGCTGGCCAAGCAGCTGAACCTGGACGCCATCCATGACACCGTGCACGAGATGGCCCGCGACGAGGCCCGTCACGGCAGGGCGTTCAAGGGCCTGCTGGAGCGGTACTTCGGCAAGTAAGAAGCCGCCAAAATCAAGGGTTTTCAAGAGGTCAGTCCCGCAAGGGGCTGGCCTTTTTGCGTGGGGGGAAAGATGTTTAGGAATATGGTTTTGAATAATCCGGGAAAGTATTGCGTCCGAATCCGCTGAACATTGCAGGGGTAACAAAAAAGAAAGCTGCTGCGGGGCAGAGCCCGCAGCAACTCAGAACACGATAGAAGCTAACGAGGAACGACGCTGATCTGTCCGCCTTTAAACAAAACGATTTGGTTACCATCATGGGAAATATTATCGTATTCACAGGGAACGATGAATTTGCCGGAAGTGTCGATGCAGCCCCGTTTACCATCTTTTTCAACGGAAGTCAATCCATCGCTAAAATCGAAGGCAATATCGTACTCGCAAGGAACAACGAGTGTGCCGGAAGTATCGATAAATCCATATTTACCATCCTTTTTAACGGAGGCCAATCCATCGCTAAAATTGTCGGCAATATCGTACTCGCAAGGAACAACGAGTGTGCCGGAAGTATCGATAAATCCCCATTTTTCATCCTTTTGAACGGGGGCCAATCCATCGCTAAAGTCGCCGGTAGAATCATACTCACAAGGGATGACGAGCGCACCGGAAGTATCGATAAATCCCCATTTATCAGCAACTTTAACGCGAGCTAGCCCATCGCTAAAATCGCCGGCAGCATCGTACTCGCAAGGAATGACGAGTGCGCCGGAAGTATCGATAAAGCCCCCTTTATCATCTTTTCGAACGGAGGCCAATCCCTCGCTAAAAACGTAGGCATCATCGTATTCGCAAGGAACGACGAGTGTGCCGGAGGTATCGATAAATCCCCATTTATCATCTTTTTGAACGGAGGCCAATCCCTCGCTAAAAGAATAGGCATAATCGTACTCGCAAGGAACGATGAGTGCGCCGGAGGTATCGATAAATCCATATTTATCATCTTTTTCAACCATAGCCAATCCCTCGCTAAAACCGGCGGTATAGTCATACTCGAGGGGAATGATGAGTGCGCCGGAAGTATCGACGAAACCCCATTGTCCGGCAAATCGAGGAATACCAAATAGTTCATCATAGTATTCTTCCCCTAATGCCACCTCGGCCAGTCCTTCGCTAAAACTGCTAACACGGTCATATTCGCCGGGCGCAACGATAACGTTTCCGGAGCAATCCATAAGGCCTTCCGCACCGCCTTGAGTGAAAGAAATTATTCCGTCCCTCATGTATGCTGATGTGTAGGGAAGGCCGGTATCGCTTTCCACTGAAAAGATATACTTTGTCAGCGGCTGATCGGCGTCGGTTATGGCGAAGCGGACGATTCCGGGCTTGCTCAAAGCGGCAATAATGGTGCGGCTTTCTTCCGATGAAAAATCCAGCGTATCACGGCCGCTCATGATCTGTCCTTCAAAATTGTATTTTTTACCCTCCGTGTCCATCATGACCACATTGTAGGTTCGGCCGCTGGAGTATGGATTATTCACCGCACTGTTGCCATATTCGACAAGGCGAATGCTCACGGTTTTGTCGATAAAAAAGAAGACATACAGTAAGGAGCCCTGTGTCGCGCTATTGCTGAAGGTGCCCACAATAGGCGAAGAATGGCCGGTATAGTAATCGTCCGTGGGCATGTTAAATTCATCCACATACGCCCGCTGTTCCCAAACCACCGGGCCGGGCGCGGCTTCTCCCATGGCCGTTGCCGGACAGGCCAACAATGCGCAGATCAACCAGATGACCATAATTCTCCGTTTCATTCTGTTATCCTCCTATTATTGTGCTGAGCGTTTCCAAAAGCGGCTTGGTTGCGCTCGCTAAGGTGGCGAGATTGGCTAACAAGCTTATGATATCCGCTTTCTGTCTGATAAGAGCGTGACCAATGCCGCGCTTATCCAAGGTCAGATTTTGCTTCTGATAGGTCTTGATGTGATTCCGAATCTCCGTTAACAGCTGTTCCCGCTTGTCCTCCTGTTCCTCAAGTGAAACGATCAACTCAACGAAGTATTCCACCCGGATTTGCAGAAGTTTACTGTTTAGCTGTACCTCGATATAGCCGCCTTTTTCTTCGATAAAATTTTGTATCTCCAGATACAGGTTGGGGTCGGGAATATTCATCCTGATAATGTGGTTGTCCTCGTCATCGCGCGTGTTCCAGCAGCCGGGATAGGGCATCCCGCCAACTTAAGAATACAGGATAGAGCAATTGACTCTTAACCCGCAGGTTTCGAACCCGTTGCTGAGTAATGCCCAGTTCCTTGCTGATGAGATAATCCAGATTCAGTGCATGGGGATGTATTCGCTCCATATGTCGAAGGTAGAAATTGAACATCAATACTTCCAGATCTATCTTGGATGTCTGGCCGAAGTTTCTCGAATAAAAATGCCCGGCAATCTGATCGAACATGTTTGCCTTTTCTTCCGTGGAAAAGACCATACCGTCCATTGAACATCCTCCTTCTTTTGTACCCATCCAGGCCTCCCCGTGC
>DVJW01000056.1 GCA_018716505.1 Candidatus Faecaligallichristensenella faecipullorum
TCGTCGTCCAGATAAGTGGTGGTGGTGTCACGGCTTTCCCTCTGCCAGGTACCGGTGAAATGCTTTCCACCGATAAAATATTCGCATTTATTGGTGCCCGTGGCCTGGATAACCGGCACGTTGCCATCCCCGTTGTAGTAGGAAGCTTCGTGATACATAATGATGACATTGGCGCAGGTCAGCTGCTCACCGGTCACGCCGTCCTTATGCTCCTCGCCGTTGTAGTAACGATAGTACAGGCCGTCCTCGGCGTTGTACTTATAGGAAGCGCAATGGCCGCTTTCCTTGCTGTAGTTGATCTCAAAGGCCGTCGCGTCGTCACCCTTGATGGTGGGCTCGGTGGCGCTGAACTTGAGGGGCGCACGCTGCTCGGATACCTTGGTGCTGGCATCATAAATCTGTTTCAGGTAAGCGCCCGCATTGTAGGGCTGAACGCGTTCGGAATCGCGGAAGAAGTTCTTGGAATCCTCCAAACCGTTAAAATGCACGTCAATACCCATGGAGTTCAAGAGCGGCGGAATAAACTCGCCCTTGGCGCTCAGTCCGCCGTAGTGAATCAGGGTTCCATCCCAATCGCGGCAGATATCCACGCCAATTTCGCGGGTAGAGCGAACGGATTCCACGATATCCGGAATGGTGTCGTTGAATACCGCCATATAGCGGGTATAGCCGCCGCCCGCGATCTCGATCTCGTATACCACGTCCGCAGAGGCCAGATTCTTCTGAGGACGGGCGCGCCTATTGTTGTCCATCGAAACCACCATGGGCTTGTAGGGCATGGTGGTGGGCAGTCCGGTGGTCAGCGAAAGCTGCTCCCCAGTTTGTTCAGCAGGGGTCTCTTCGGTCTGAGTCTGCTCGGCCTGAGCCTGCTCCGGCTGAGCTTCTTCTGCAAATGCGCATCCTGAGATGAGCATAGCGAACAGCAAAAACCACACGATATGCTTCTTCATTACCGTTTCCTCCTTGATAAAACCATATATCTACTTTATATGGCGTTATGGACATTGTACTCAATGATTCCCCTTTTGTCAACGAAAATATTAAAAAAGTATATCGAAACTATAAAAAAAGTCTGTACAAACAAATTCGTACAGACTTTTTTAGGCCCATCAAGGGCTAAAAACGGCCTTACTCAGCCGGAGAGAACTGATCTTTGCCTACGCCGCACAGCGGGCAGACAAAATCCTCGGGCAAATCTTCCCACTTGGTGCCCGCCGCGATGCCGTTATCCGGATCGCCCACGCTCTCATCGTACTCGTAGCCGCACACATCGCACACATACTTCATATTCCATTCCTCCTCATCGCTTTTTAATTCAACTAACCCTTGGGACATTGCCCTTTGGGAAAATTGCCTGTTTTTACTTTAAGGGTTCAAAGTCTTCCGCACCATGCTTGCACAGCGGGCAGATAAAGTCAGCCGGCAGGTCTTCTCCCTCATACACATAGCCGCAGATCTTGCACACCCAACCCTTTTTCGCTTCGGTGGTGGGCTGGGGCTTGGGCTTAATATGCTCAAAATAATAGGCATAGGTTACCGACGGCTCGGCAGAGAGGACTTTGGCTTCGGTAATATCGGCCACAAACAGCGTATGGGTTCCGTAATCCTCAGCCGAAATTACCTTGGCCGAAATAAAGGCATTGGTATATTCGTCCAGATAGCGCAGGCCGTTGGCGCTCCGGGTTTGAGTGGCCATGCCCGCGAATTTGTCCGCGTCCCTGCCGCTTTGGAAACCAAACTGCTGAAAGATCTTAAAGGGCACATCTTCGCTCAATACCGATACATTGAACACCCCGGTCTTCTGAATCATATCATGGGTGTAATTGGCCTTATTCACCGCGATGGTGATGCGCTTGGGGGTATCGGTGAGCTGAGTCACGGTATTGATAATGCAGCCGTTATCCTTGCCGCCATCCTTGGCGGTCAACACAAACAGCCCATAGCTGAGCTTAAACAGGGCGTTGGGTTCCACCATGGCCTCCTTATCGCCTTCCTCCTCAGGCTCGCGCATGGAATCCAGGATTTCTTCCACCAGCGCATTGAGCTGATCCATCTGACCGGATTTCAACGCGGAGCGGATGGTCAAGGTGTTCTCCAGGAAGGTCATATTCTTCAGGCCGGACAATTCGCACTTCATGAGCCCGGCCGCGGTGGGCGCCCAGGAGCCATTCTCCACCAAAGCAACGGTGCGGTTCTGCAGGTTATGATGAGCCAAATCCCGCACCAAGTTTTCCATGTTGACAAAAATGCCTGCGTTGTAGGTGGTGGACACCAACACCATATGGCTATAGCGGAAAGCCTCGGCCACAATGTAGGAAGGATGCGTGGCCGACACATCGTACATAACAACCTTTTTGCCCGCCTCAGCCAGCTTGCAGGCTATAATGCCCGCGACATTTTCGGTATTGCCATACACCGAGGCGTAGGCAATCAACACGCCCTGCTGCTCGGGGGTATAAGTGCTCCATTTCATGTATTTATCGACAAAATCGCCGATATTCTTGCGCCACACAAAGCCGTGCAACGGGCAAATCATCTCGATTTCAATGCCCGCGGCTTTCTTCAGCACTGCCTGCACCTGGGTGCCATACTTGCCCACGATATTGGTGTAATACCTGCGCGCCTCAGCCAAATAGTCGGCCTCAAAATTTACTTCATCCGCAAAAAGATGACCGTTCAGCGCCCCAAAGGTGCCGAAGGCATCCGCCGAGAATAGAATTTTATGGCTGATTTCATAGGTCATCATGACCTCAGGCCAATGAACCATGGGCGCCATAACAAAGGTAAAGGTATGTTCGCCGGTGCTCAGTGTATCGCCCTCTTTGACGATCTGGGCGCGGCTATCCACATCAAAATCAAAAAACTGCTTGAGCATCACGGCAATCTTCTGATTGCAGACAATGGTGGCCTTGGGGTAGCGTAGGATTAACTCGCCGATGGTGGCCGCATGGTCGGGCTCCATATGATTGACCACCAGATAATCCAGGTCGCGCCCGTCCAACTCATGCGCGATATTTTCAAAGAATACCTTGCTCACCGAATGATCCACGGTATCAATGACCATGGTTTTTTCATCCGATACAAAATAGGCATTATAGGAAACGCCGCCCGGCACCGGATAGACATTCTCAAACAGGGCTATCCTCCGGTCATCCCCGCCAATCCAGTAAATCTTGTCGGTTACTTTTCTGGTGCAATACATCCTTCTCTTCCTTTCGACGCCCCATTACTTTCCCATCATGATTTCGGAAATCGCGTCCAGAATCTTGTTGTAGCATCCGCCGCAGCCGGTGGAACATTGAGTCTCCTTCTGAACTTCTTCAAAGGCCTTGGTCACGTCGTCAAACTTCTTTTCCTGATGCAGCACACGCTCCACATCGCTGTAGGAAACCTTTTTGCACTTGCAAATCAAGCCGTATTCCATGATATTTCCTCCTCTTTCTTCTCTTGTCAGGTCAGAACGCTTATGCCGTTCTCTTGCCTTACTAAATCTGGGCCATTGCTCAGGATTTTATACCCATTACGCTCTTATTTTAGCACAAAACAGCGGAAAAAGCTGTTGTATTTACCACATTTAACGTAACACTTGATCAGGCTTTATTGAACATGGTTTCAATTCACATTATGAGAATAACGAAACCGGCCCCGATAAATCCCGGAGCCGGTTTTCGGTTATCCCTTGTTAATACTCGTACATGGCAACCACATTGCCGGAAGCATCCACAAAGCTAATGCCCCATTTAAGATCCTCTTGCGCGCCGGTAATGGTGATCGTTCCGCTTTCGGTCAATTCGTTCACATCCGTGGTCAGGTCACTTCCTTCAATCAAGTAGGGATAGGCGGCGACTGCTTCGCCGCCCAGGCGAACATGAACCACGATGTTTCCGTCTTCACCGGTCTCCACTTGTTCCACCCCATAGTCGGAGGCTGTGGAAAAGGACCATCCCCTCTCGGTTACCATTTCGGGATTCGAAATTCCATACGCCTCAGCCTGTATGATGCCTTCATCCAGGGTAACGTAATACTCATGATCGATGGGCAGCGAATGATCCATCATCACCACAAGCGTCATGCCCGTTTCCCATTGCAGCCACTCCAGGTCGGTCTCAATGGTGGAGATGAGCTTCACATGTTCGCTGTCGGTTACCGAATATTCCGCAACCGTGGAGCCATCCGCCTTATCAATCAAGTGAATCATTCCGGAACCCAGGCTCAAATCGGTTCGGGGCAGGAAGATCTCCAGCGTGCGCTGTCCAACATCCGCGGTCCCGCCGTTGGCTGGATGGAACATCATATAGCCCAACTTTTGGGTTAGATCCACTTCAGGAAGTTCCTTGTAGGGCTGTGCGGCCGAAAGGCCGTTGGACCAGCGGGGGAACGCAGTTTCCTGCGCTCCCTCCGCCGCGGCCACGCCCGTTAGAACCATGCAGAGCACGATCAACAGTGCGAGTCCGTTGGGTTTCATTTTACCTTCCCTCCTTCACGGCGCGCTTTTTGCGGCTCAGGATAAAGGCCGCAATGGCCGCCATCAGGCCGATGCCACCGAATACGAACGGATATACCGGCAGTTCGTCGCCCGTCTTCAGCAGACCACCGAACAACGGGACTTCCGCATCCAGCATGGTAATCAGCGTCACGTTCTCTTCAGGCGTCCTCGGGGGCCGCTCAGGCGGCGTAACCTCCCGGGTGGTAATCAAGGTATTGGTCAGGTCGTATCCATTGACCCGCTTAAAGTAACCGGGTACCGCAGCTTCGTCAATGGTGTAGGTATACCGCCTGCCATATCCATTGGTCTCGGGCAGGTTCTGGAAGCTATAGGTCCAGTTGCCCGCCTCGGTGACCTGCTGGGAATCCACCACCACACCGTCGCGCCTCAGATAGACGGTTATGGCCTCGGGGCGCCTGCCCTGAGCGTT
>DVJW01000057.1 GCA_018716505.1 Candidatus Faecaligallichristensenella faecipullorum
GGCCCCGCGCCGGGGGCGGCAAGCCCCCGCAGCGGCCGTTTGAAGGGGGTTATGGGAGGGGTGGAGGGATTTAAGGGGGAGGATTCGGAACTCCCCCTAATCCCTCCACTTTTTGCCGCCCACTCTGGGCAATTTTCGCTTCCCTTTGCAAAAGGGCCCAAAAGGGGGATTTCAGGGGGGAAACCTCCCCCTGGCCCCTCCATAAAATCCTTCCCCAAAAACAAAAAAACACCGGTCAAACACCGGAGCTTTCAGACACTAGGAAACAAACCCCCAAGTTTCAGTACAGATACCAAAACAGGCTCTATTGCTTCATCAATTATGAATATACCTTAGCACACAATTCGCAATCTGTCAAGGGATTTGAAGAAAAAACTCAAAATCATGAACGCCTGCCCCGGCCGCGCGCCCTGGGGCAGTTTTTTTGCGTTTGTATGGGGGCGGGATATCTGATATAATGCCTAGGCTAATGGACAAACAAAGGAGGGGAACCGGCATGGCGCAGATCACGCTCAAGGGCATTTCCAAGCGCTTCACCGTCTATGAGCGCGACAGCGGGCGGAAAAATCCCTTTGCCCGCAGGCGGCGGGTGGTGGAGGCCTTAAAGGAGATGAGCTTTTCCATCGAAAGGGGCGAGTTGGTGGGCTATATCGGGCCCAACGGGGCCGGAAAATCCACCAGCGTCAAGATTATGGGCGGCATTTTGACCCCGGACGAGGGGGAATGCCGGATTCTGAACCTAACGCCCTGGCGGGAGCGGGAAAAACACGTTCAGCACATCGGGGTGGTGTTCGGCCAGCGCAGCCAGCTGTGGTGGGACGTGGCGGTGATGGATTCCATGGAGCTGCTTCGGGATATCTACGGGCTGAGCCAGGCGGATTTCAAAACCCGGCTGGACGAACTGTCGGAGCGGCTGGGCATTGGGGAATTGCTCAGGACCCCGGCGCGCCAGCTGTCCCTGGGCCAGCGCATGCGGTGCGAGGTGGGGGCGGCGCTGCTGCACCGGCCCGAGATCCTGTTCCTGGATGAGCCCACCATTGGGCTGGACGCGGTTTCCAAGCTGCAGCTTCGGGAATTTTTGATTCAGGAAAACCGGGAAAGGGGGGTTACCATGCTGCTCACCACCCACGACATGGCCGACGTGGAGGCCCTTTGCAGCCGGGTCATGGTCATCGGCCACGGGCAGAAGCTGTACGACGGCAGCCTGGAGGCCCTGCGCAGGCGGTATGATCCCCTGAGCCGGTTGGAGATCGCCCTGAGCGGCCCGGCGGATATCCCCCCGGCCGGTCAGATTCCCGGGGTGGCGCGGTTTCAGCGGGCCGGGGAAAGGCTCTATGCCTTTTATGATCCGGCGCAATCCCCGGTGTACCGGGTGATGGCCGATCTGGCCCAGGCGCTTCCGGTTCGGGATATCCAGCCCTCCAGGCGGGATGTGGACGAGATCATCGCGGACATGTACCGGGAAATGGAGCTGTGAACGGTGAAGAAAATGGTTCGGATGCTGCGCGCCTGCAGGTCGCTGTTCTGGATGCAGCTGCGGGACGGCCTGCAATACCGCATGGCCGCCCTGGCCGGGGCCTCCACCAGCATTTTCTGGGCGCTGATTGAGGCTGCGGTGTTTCGGGTGTTTTTCTTGAACGCCCAGGGGTATCAAAGCGCCCTGACCCTTGAGCAGGCTGTGTCCTGGGTGTGGCTGGGCCAGTTTTTGTTTGTGATGCAGCCCACCATGGACGGGGAGATCCGCAAGAAAATCATAAACGGGGATGTGGCCACCGAGCTGCTCAGGCCCATGGACCTGTATGCCCATTGGTTCGCCCGCATCACCGGGCGCAGGCTGAGCAGCCTGATGACCCGGGGCGCGCTCTGCCTGGGGGTGGGGATTTTGATGCCCGCGGGCTGGGGCATGCTGCCCCCGGCCTCCCTTTGGGCCCTGGGGTGCTTTTTGATCTCGGTTATGAGCGCGATCCTGCTGTGCAGCGCCTATGAAATGCTGATGGTGTCCCTGCGCATGAGCATCGCCGCCGGGGACGCCCCGGTGAACGCCCTGCTGCTCCTGGGCGGGGTGCTGTCGGGCAGTTATCTGCCGCTCATGCTCTGGCCGGATTTCATGCAGGGCTTTTTGCTGATTCAGCCCTTTGCGGGCTATCTGGATATTCCGGCGCGGCTGTACCTGGGGCTGATGGCCCCGGAAGGCCTGCCCGGCGCGCTCATGCTTCAATTGGGCTGGACGCTGGTCTTTATACTGGCCGGGCGCCTGGCCATGGGCCGGCGGCTTCAAAGAATGGTGGTGCAGGGGGGATGAGCAAAGTGAAGATGAACGGGGTCAGGCTGTATTTCCGCTACATTCGCATGAACATCCTGAGCCAGACCGAGTACAAGGGCTGGTGGCTGTCCATCATTCAGGTGTTTTTGAACGTGATCACCGACCCCATCAGCACGATTTTGATGTTTTCCCGCTTCGGCAGCATCGGGGAATGGACCATGCCCCGGATATTGCTCATGTACGCCATGGCCGTGACCAGCTTTGGGCTGGCCGAATGCACGGCCCGGGGCTTTGATGCCTTTCCCTGGCGCATGGTGCAGAGCGGGGAGTTCGACCGGCTGCTGCTCAGGCCCAGGCCCCTGACCCTGCAGGTGGCAGCCTCCACGTTCCATCTGCACCGGCTGGCCCGGGTGTTTTCCGGGCTCATCGCCATTTTCTGGTGCCTGGTTCAGTTGGGGGTGGGCTTTACCCCGCTTAGACTGTTTTTGATGGTCTGGGCCCTCGCCGGGGGCTGCGTGATGTACAGCGGGGTGTTTATCCTGACCTCGGGCCTTTCCTTTTTCACCGTCCGCGGGCTGGATTGGATCTATATTTTGACCAACGCCAGCTATCAGGTGCCCCGGGTGCCGGTGGAATACATGCCCAGGGCCCTCAAAACCTGCTTTACCTTTCTGCTTCCGGTGATCGTAATCAGCTATTGTCCGGCCTCGGCCATCTGCGGCTGGGGCGAACCCCTTTGGAAGGGGCTGCTGGCCCTGCCCGCCGGGCTTTTGTTCATGGGGTTTTCCCTGGGCGTCTGGCGCTTTGGGGTCCGGCATTACCGGAGCACCGGAAGCTGAAAGGAAGAGCGCGGGGCGGCATGCCGGTTCGGCCGGGGGATGTGCCTTTCCGCTGTAAAGGGGTCAGGAGCCGAAGGATTGGAGATGGAGGATCCCTTCTTTTGTAATGGCCGGTTGATCTTTATACATTTTCTGGTCATTGCCCACTGGGCAGACGTTGGCGCAGAGGCCGCAGGGGAAATGGTTTTCCTCCGCCAGCCGGACATGGTGCTCGGTGCAGGCCCGCTTGTCATAGCCATACAGTTCGCCCGGCCGTTCGGAAAAGCACTTCGCCGGGCAGGCCCGGAGGCACAATCCGCAGTGGATGCACAGGTTTTCCTTCAGCATTTCGTCGGGCGGGATGGGCGCGTCGGTCAGCACCGAAACCAGCCGCACCCGGGGCCCGAATGCCCTGGTGATCAGGTTATGGCTGTCGCCGAAGGTTCCGATGCCCGCGTAATACCCGGCCACCACATGGGAAAAAGCCGCCGCCGGATTTTTGAGCAGGACCTTGATGCCGGCGTAGCAGTCGCGCGGAAAAAAGCTGGCGCGCCAGCCCAGACGGAGGATGCAGTTGGCGAGCTGATAGGCCATATCGTCCATGACGCGGTTGCTGGTGTTGTACAGTTCCTGATACACCATGGACGGGGTGGAACCAGCCATGGGCAGGAACATGGGGATGGCCAGCACGATGACGCTTTTGCACCAGGGCCAGATGTTCTGGGGCCAAAATGCCGGGTCTTGGATGGGGATCGATTCCCAGCGCTCCACGGGTGTGGTTTTAACCATGGCCGCGCCCAAATCGCTGGCCTTTTGATAGAGTTGTTCCTTTAAGGCGTCCATGCCGCCAGGCCTCCTTTGCATTCGAATGGGCCGAAATGAACCGGTCATCTTTCGGCGGTTTCTTCCATCAGCCGCAGGATTTCATCCCGCCCGGGCATGGAGCGGATGGCGCCCTTTTTGGTGGTCACCAGGGCCGCGGCCGCGTTGGCAAAGCGCAGCATGTGGGCAAGGCCGGTTTCATCCAGCCCCTGAAGGCCGTGATCCAGGATGTACCCCAGGCAGCAGCCCATGAAGCAGTCGCCCGCGCCGGTGGTCTCGATGGTATCGACCCTAAAGCCGGGGGCGCGCACCGCGATATCGCCCAGGAAGCCCGCCGATCCCTCCTTGCCCATGGTGAGCAGGATCAGCCTGCCCGGATATTCGGCGCGCAGCCATTGGGCGGCGGCTTCCAAATCCGCCTTGCCGCTCAAAAACAGGGCCTCGTTATCCGCGATTTTGAGGATATCGCACAGGCGGCAGCCCTGATCCATGCTGGCGCGGGCCTCCTCCAGATCGTCCCACAGGGGCGGGCGCAGGTTGGGGTCAAAGGAGACCAGCCTGCCCGCGGCCTTGGCCATGCGCGCGGCCGCGAAGGTGGCGTTCCGCACTCCCTCATGGGTGCAGGAAACGGTGCCGAAATGAAAAATCGTGCCATCGGTGACCAGCGCCTGATCCAGATCCGCCTCGCTCAGCAGCATATCCGCCCCGGGCTTGCGGTAAAAGGAGAATTCCCGGTCCCCGCCGGGTTTGGTATGCACAAAGGCCAGGGTGGTGTTGGCCGTCTCATCCACCATCAGGCCCTGATCCCCCACATGAACCGCGCGCAGGGTGTCCCGCAGCATGTCCCCGAACAGATCCCGGCCCACCTTGCCGATGAACGCGGTTTTCTTGCCCAGTTTGGCCAGCATGGCCAGCACATTGCAGGGCGCGCCGCCCGGATTGGCCTCGAACAGCGGATTGCCCTGCGCGCTCAATCCGTTTTGGGTAAAGTCAATGAGCAGTTCGCCCAGCGCCACAACGTCGAACATATCCAGCCGCCTCCTTTAAATGATCCTCAGTTCCCGGTCCAGGGCGTTCAAGGTCTCGGCCCCGTCCTGGGTCACGGCCACCAGGTCCTCCACCCGCACCCCAAAGGCCCCGGGCAGATAGACGCCGGGTTCAATGGAAAACACCATGCCCGGCTGGCAGATCAGGCCGTTGGCAGAGCTCACATCCGGGGGCTCGTGCACCGAAAGCCCGATGCCATGGCCGGTGCGGTGGATAAAGCGCGCGCCGTATCCGGCCTGTTCGATGACGCTGCGCGCGGCCCGGTCGATGTCCGAAAGGGGGATTCCGGGGCGCGCCGCCCGGCGTCCGGCCTCGTTGGCCCTGAGCACCAGGTCGTATACCCGCCTTTGCTCGTCGGTGGCCCGGCCCAGGAACACGGTGCGGGTCATGTCGCTCATGGCGTGGTTCAGGTTCAGGCCCACGTCCAGGATCACCGAATCCCCGTCCTTGAGACGCCGGTCCCCGGTCTCGTGATGGGGCTCGGCGCAGTTTTCCCCAAAGCAGATCAGGCCCGGGAAGCTGTTGCCCATGGCGCCCAGGGCGATGGCGTTGTCCTCGTACATCCGGGCGATCTGGCGCTCGCTCATGCCCGGCTGGATGGCCTGGATGGTGCGCTCCAGGGCCTGGTCGTTCAGGCGGGAGCTCCTGCGCAGGGCGGCGAGCTCCTCCTCGTCCTTGAGCATGCGCGCCTGGTCCACCGCCTGGGAGCCCTCCAGGATTTCAAGCCCGGGCCGCTTTTTCATCAGCCGGATCAAAAACGCGCTGGGCCAGGCCTTGTCCACCCCCAGCCGCCCGGGGGCCACGGCCTCGGCCAAAAAGGCGGCCGCGTCGTCGGTGTCGTCGAATTCCACCAGGCGCATATCCTCATCCGGCGCCTGGGCGAACAGCCGGTTCACGAACAGCGCGCATGCCCCGCCCTTGGAGATCAGCAGCGCCAGCATGCGCTCGCCCGGCTCGATCCAGCGGCCGGTGAGGTAGTACACCGAGGCCGGTTCGCCCACGATCAGCTGATCCAGCCCCATTTTTTCCATATTTTCAAGCACCCGGTTGACTCGGTTCCGTTTCATATGCTTCATCCTTTCTTTTCCGCCCGGAGGATCCAATAGCCCTTGCTTCGGGCGATGACCCCGGCGTCGCCGAAAATTTCCTTTAGATAGCTCAGGGCCGAGGGCGCGCCCTGCTGTTTGCGGATCACGATCATCAGCGCGCCCCCCGGCGCCAGCCGCCTTTGGGCCTGGGCGAACCAATCGTAGATCACCTTTTTCCCGGCCCGGATGGGCGGGTTGCTGATAAAATAATCGAAGGTTTCGGGCAGGGCGGCCAGCCCGTCGCTTTGCAGCGCCCGGGCGTTGGGAATTTGATTTTCCCGGATGTTGCGCCGGGTCAGTTCCACGGCCCGCTCGTTGACGTCGGCCATGAGAAATTGGGCGGAAGGGTTTTTCCGGGCCAAAAACAGCCCGATGGGCCCCCATCCGCAGCCCATATCCACCACCTGGCCCGAGAGATTCCCGGCGCTTTCGATGAGCAGCGCGCTGCCCGGGTCCAGCTCGGTGCGGGAGAACACCCCGGCGTCGGTGTGAAAGACCATATGTTCCCCCAGAAGCTCGACATGCAGCAGCGCGGGCCGGCTCTGGGAGGTGGGCGTTTGGGTGTAATAATGGTCGGGCATAGCGTGCCTCCTCGTGTTTTTTAAAGGGGGAATCCGAATTTCCCCCGGATCCCCGCATGGAAAAATTTACCGCTCCATCCTGACCAAAGCGTACAGGGCGCCTTCCTCTTCCGCGGTCAGCGGGCGAAATTTTCCGCATTCCAGGGCGGAATCCAGGCTCACCCCGCCCACGCTTTCCCGGTGCAGCCGCAAAACCGGCTTGCCCCGGGCCGCGAACATGCGCTTGACCTGATGGAACTTGCCCTCGGTGATGGTCAGCCGGCCCAGGTCCGGTTCCAGGATTTCCAGCCGCGCGGGCCGGGCGGTGAAGTCGGAAAGCGCGATGCCCGCCTGAAAGGCCTGGATGTCCGTCGCGTCCAGCGCGCCCTCCACCCGGGCCAGATAGACCTTTTCCACCGTCCATTTGGGGGAGATCAGCCGGTGGGCCAATTGGCCGTCGTCGGTGAGCAGCAAAAGCCCGGTCACGTCCTTGTCCAGCCGGCCCACCGGGCCCAGGGCGCGGCGCTTAAGCTCCTCGGGCAAGAGATCCATGACCGTCTTTTGACGGGCGTCGGTGGTGGCGGTGAGCAGCCCGGCGGGCTTGTGAAGCATCAGGTGCATATGCCGCCGGTAGCCCAAGGCCCGGCCCTGAAAGAGCACCTGGGCCGAGATGGGATCCAGGATAAAGCCCGGGTCGCCCTGGACTTCGCCGTTTACCAATACCTGGCCCGAGGCGATGGCCGCGCGGGCCTGCTTGCGGCTCAGGCCCTGGGCGGACAGAAATTTATCCAGCCGCATGCGCATGCCGGATCACCGCCCCTCTTTGAGCACGCCCATGGCGCGCAGGGCGGCAAGGCTGCTGTCCGCGCCGGCAAAATCCCCATACATTTCCAGGGTCATCCGGGGCGGCTCGGGCCCCAGGGCGGCAAACAGCCCGGCAAAGTCGATCTTGCCCGCGCCCAGCGCCCAATGGCGGTCGATCTGCCCGTCGTTGTCGTGCAGGTGCAAAAGGCCGATGTGCTCCTTCAGGGCGGACCATTCGCCGGGGTCGCGCTTTGCGTGCACCGCGTAGTGGCCCGCGTCCAGGCAAAGGCCCAAAGCGCCCCCGAACCGGTCCATCAGCCGGGTGGGGAAGCGCAGATCCGCCTCGAACACGTTTTCCACCAGCAGCGTAAGGCCCAGGGCCTGGGCGCGGTTCAGCAGCCTTTCCGTCTGGGACGAGTAAAGGTCGAACCAGTAGTCAAAGAGGAAATCCATGACCGGCGGGATGTAGCCCGAATGCAGCACCACATGGGCCGCGCCCAAGGCGGCGGCGCAGTCCAGATCCATGAGCCCGGCCCGCAGGGAATAGTCCCGGATGGTCTCGTCCACGCTGGCCAGATCCAGCGAGTAAAAATATCCGTGCCAGGCGCATTTCAGGCCCAGATTGCCCAGCAGCGCCGCGTCGGCGTTCAGGCCGTTTTCCCGGTAATCCCGCAGGGCGTCCAGGGAAAAGCGGTCCGACGGGCAGAGTTCGGGGGACAGATTGCGGGCCTTTAATTCCGGGGCGGTTTCATGGAGCGAGGACAGCACGGTGGCAAAGAACATAGGGGATTTCCTCCAAATTTCAAGTTTGCTTCTTTAATATACCATTCCGTGGGGGCGGATTCAAGGGAATTTTTCCCTTTGCCAAAGGGGAAAAAATAATCTCTTTTGCAAAGGGAAGCAAAATTCCCCCCTGAAATCCCCTTGGAAAGGGGCAACGAAATTATGAGGGGGCCAGGGGGAGGTCTGAATCCCTTTTTCAAAGGGAAGCGAAAATCCCCTGGCGGGGAGGCTCATTTCTTGGAGGGCCCAGGGGGGATTCCGAATCTCCCCCCTTAGGGCCCTCCAAACCACCCGTAACCCCCCTGAAACGGCCGCTGCGGGGGCTCGCCGCCCCCGGCGCGGGGCCTCCCCCGCAACGCTCCGCTAAAGGTTCGCCGAATTTGCCCGCTAAGCGCGGCAAAATAGGAAAGAAGCCCTAATCCAGCGAGCTTTGCGCTTTGGTTAGGGCCTTTTCTTATGGCTTTTTTCATGTTGACTCCTTCTCCGGGGATGCTATTCTGATCTTCTATCAGAACGGCCCGATAATCCGCAGCGGCGGCATGTACGCCGCGAGGACGCGGCCCAGGTGGCCGCTTCCGCTATCATTTTCCGGCCGTCGCCGAAGGCGACAGGAAAATGATGTAAACTCGAAAAAATGATTTCATTTTTTCGAAACAAAAAATTCCCCCCGCATTTCTGCGGAGGGAATCAAGGGAACTAATTATTGAGCGTACTCGGGGACTTCGCAGCCCAGGCACTCAGCGGTCTGCTGAATGATGGCCTTGCCGCCCTTATCCAGCCACTCCTGAGCCCAGGCGTCATAGTCGTCCAGGCTGCGGGCGCCGGTGGCGAACTCAAACTCGGCCGCGGCCACATAGTCCTTCAGGGTGCTGCTGGCCTCGGAAGCCTCGCCGGTCAAGGTCACGGCCAGGCCGTAGTTGGGCCAGCGATCCACGCCCGCGATCAGGGTAACGGCGTTGTTGGCCACCTCGGCGTAGTGCTTGAGGTCGGGATCGTCGTTCTCCGGGTCGGTGAGCTGCCAGGCCACGTTCAGACCAAAGTTCTGCCAGGCCGCCAGGTTCAGCTCGCCGTAGGAGTCGGCGGTGTAGGGGAACTGCAGCGCGCCCTCGGGGGTCAGGCCGGTGCGGCGCAGGTAGAACATGCCGTCGTCGGTGTAAACCGTGTTCTGGGAGGAGACCAGCTCCAGGCCAAAGGCCTCGTACACGGCGTCGTCGCCGTTCTGGATGGTGTGGCTGAAGTTCTCGCCGCCCGCGGCCATGGTGTCGATCATGTGCAGCACGCGCTTGAGCTTGCCGTCCTGGCCTTCAAAGTTGGCCTTGGAGAAGGCGATCATGTAGCCCGGGTTGCCGGCGGGCTGATACTTGCCGCCCTCGATGGGGTAGGTCTCCATGAACTGCCAGACGTCCACGGTCTTGGCGGTCTTGTCGGCCTTGGCGTTGGTGTACTCCTCGTACAGCGAGCCCGAGGGGTAGTACAGAAGGCCGATCTTGTCGTTCAGGGTGTAGCTCTTGGCGGTCTCCCAGTCGATGGTGTACCAGTCGGGAGCCAGCACGTTCAGGTCGTACAGCTCCTTCACGAAGGACAGGAACTCCTTGCGGGTGCCGTCAAAGTAGGGATGCTGCATCTGGCCATTCTCGTCCACGTAGGCCTGGTTGGGGCCGGCCATGGTGCCGAAGATGTTGTCCAGCATGCCGAAGTTGGTGCCGCCGCCCGCGCCGGTCATGAAGTAGGTGTCGTCCTGGCCGTTGCCGTCGGGATCCTTGGTGGTCACGGCCACCGCGTATTCCAACAGCTCTTCCTTGGTGGTGGGCATCTCCATGCCCAGGGTCTCCAGCCAGTCGCTGCGGATGGCCGCGGCCCAGATGCCGTCCTGGATGCCGTACTTGGTCACGAACGGAATCTCGCCATTGGCGTTGGTGGAGAAGTCGATCATGCCCTGGGTGGTGTACTGCTGATGCAGGGGCATGTAGGGATACAGCTCCTTGGCGTCAATCAGCATGCCCGCGTCGGACAAGGTGAAGGCCAGCGAGCGGTAGGAACCCGCGTCCACCACGAACACATCGGGCGCGTCGTTCGCCGCGAAGCGGGTGGACAGGGTGTTCTCGATGTCCTCGTTGGGGATGGCGGTCAAGGTGAGATCCAGGTTGAACTCGTTGTTCAGGTACTGCAGGATGGGGTCGTCGTCCTTGGGCTTGTGCTGCACACCGTAGTTGGTGGTCAGGATCTCCACCGAGTATTTCTCGGTCAGGTCGTCGTAGCTGTAGTCCAGGCTGGCGGCGTCCTGATAAATGCCGGTGGGCGCGCTCTCAGAGAACTGAATGTCCTCAAAGGCGGGCACGTCGGCGAAAGCCGCCATGGGCACCAGCAGCGTCGCGGCCGCCAGCAAAGCCAAAGCCTTCTTCATAGAAACCTTCCTCCTTTTTTTTGTTCGGGGAAATTTCCCCTTGTCTAAACCGCGCGGGCGCGCGGAGTAAACCGAAGATTTCAACAAAATGGTAAACCATTTTGTTGAGGAACATCATTTTCCTGTCGCTGACGCGACGGCCGGAAAATGATAGCGGAAGCGGCCACTTGGGCCGCGTCCTCGCGGCGTACATGCCGCCGCTGCGGATTATCGGGCCGTTCTGATAGAAGTCTACCTTTCAACAGACCGGACTTTTCCGGGGGAGCCGGTTGCGGCGGGGGGCCGAAGCCCCCCTTGAGCAGCCCGCCTAGAGGGGGTAGGGGTGGCTTGGAGGGGCCTAGGGGGAACCATGCGGAAGGGTCCCCCTGGCCCCTCCAGAAAGTTATTACCCCTTCACCGACCCGGTGTACATGCCGAAAATGAAGTACTTCTGCAGGAACGGATACACGCACAGGATCGGGGCCATGGCCACCACCACGCAGGCCATCTTCAGGCCCTCGGGGGTCATCTTCTGGAAGGCGGTCATGTTCATGTTCTGGGTATCCGACACCGAGGCGGTCATCAGGTTGCGGATCAGCAGCTGAACCGGCTGGATCTTGGGGTCGCGCACATACAGCATGGCGTCGAACCAGCTGTTCCAATGGCCCACGGCCGAGAACAGCGACAGCGCGCAGATGGTGGGCACCAGCAGCGGCACCGCGATCAAAATCATCTTTTGCAGCTCGGTGGCCCCGTCCAGGTCGGCGGATTCCACGATATCCCCCGGGATGTTCTCCACGAAAATCTTGACGATCAGCATGTTGTACACCCCGCCGAAGGCCGGCACGATGTACACCCAGAAGGTGTTCAAAAGGCCCAGGTCCTTCATCAGCATGTAGCCCGGGATCAACCCGCCCTGGATCAGCATGGTGATGATGAAGAACATCATGATCGGTTTGTTGCCGGGCATGTCGTGCTTGGCCATGATGTAGCCCCCCGGCACCACGAAGATGAGCATGGCCATGACGCCCAACAGGGTGCGCGCCACCGAAACCAGCATGCTGTTCCAGAAGTTGTCCTGGTTAAACACATAGCGGTAGGCGCTGGTGGTGGGCTGCTCGGGGATGATGACGAAGTAGTTCTTCTGGATCATCTCGCCCTCGGAGGTGAAGCTCATGCCCACCACATAGAGCAGCGGCACCAGACAGCTCAGGGTGATCAGGGTCACCAGAGTATAAATAATGATCTGATAGATGATATCCGCGCGGGTCATGCGGATTCTGTTTTTGCGCCTTAAAGCCCTTGCCATATTGCGTCGCACTCCTTTCTTACCACATGCCGCGGCCGGTTACCTTGCGGGAGAAGCTGTTGGCCACCAGAATCAGCCCCATGCCGATGATGGCCTTCAAAAGAGACACCGCCGAACCCACCGAGTACTGCATCTTGCCCAGGCCCACCCGGTATACCCAGGTCTCGATGATGTCGCCCACGCTGTATACCGCGGAGTTATAGAACAGGAGCACCTGTTCGAAGTCGTTGTTCAAAATCTGGCCCAAAGACATAATCAGGGAGAAGGTGATCACCGGCATCATGGCCGGCAGGGTCACCACCCGGGTGCGCTGAATGGGGCCCGCGCCGTCCAGTTTGGCGGCCTCGTACAGCTCGGGGTTGACCCCGGTCATGGCCGCGAAGTACAGAATCGTGCCCCAGCCCACGCCCTTCCAGACCTGGGAGCCCACCAGCAGCCACCGGAAGGCCCCGGCGTTCATCAAAAACTCCTGCTTGCCAAATCCCAACGCGTTCAAGACGTTGTTGATCATGCCGTTGCCCGAGAAGAAGGCGAACACCACGCCGTACACCACCACCCACGAGAAGAAGTAGGGGATGTACACGATGGTCTGACACACCCGCTTATAGGCCGCGCTGGTCAGATCAAAGATCATGATGGCCAGCACGATGGGCGGCCAAAAGCCCCAGAACAGCCGCATGCAGCTCAAGATCAGGGTGTTGCCCACCACCCGGAGGATTTCCGGATCCTGCACCACATAGGCGAAGTTTTCCCAGCCCACCCAGGGGGCGTCCATGATGGACATGCCCAGTTTCACGTCCTTAAAGGCCATCATAACGCCCATGGCAATGGGCGTGTAGTGGAAAACCAGATAGTACGCCACAATCACCAAAAGCATGAGATACAGCGCCCAGTAGCGCTGCCACGCCTTTTTAAACCCTAGCTTGCCCGACTTTTTTTCCGCGCGTCCCCGCGCCTTGGATAACGCTCTGTTTTCCACCCGGTCACACATCCTTTGCCAATATAGCCAATTTCGTTGTCGGACAGCTTGTGTTTTTATCACATTAGTCCAGTTCCATTATAACAGAACTCATATATTTCAGTTCTCTAAAACCCGGCCAGTTTTTCATACATTTCGATTCAAAACCACAGAAATGGAGGAAAACAGGCGGGCCGGTTGCGAAAATTTAGGCATAAAGTGCCTAAATTTCCCGATTTGATGGGGAATTTGCCCATGTTTTTGATTTTAATTATTTTGTATGAAAAGGGGGAAGGCGGCTTGAAATTGACCGCGCAAAAATCCGGTGGAAGCCAGGTCCTGACCCTGCTTTCCTCCCGAATGCAGATGGAATACAACACCATGCCCATCCCGGTGGAAAAGCACAGCCACGATTTCCTGGAGCTGGTATTCGTGGTGCGCGGGCCGCTGGTCCATCATCATCCCTATGGGGTTGACCAGGTGGAAACCGGGGATGTCTTTCTGATCAATTTGGAGGAAATTCATTGGTATGAATTCAGCCCCAACGTGGCTTTTTACAACTTTATGATCAAACCGGCCATGTTTTATGAGATTATGCAGGTTTTGAACAACACCGGCGGCTTCGACACCCAGGCCATGCTGGATAGCTTTGTGCTGCATCAGACCGGCATCCCGGTGCTGCATCTGGAGGCCCATGATTTTGAGTTCATGCGCACGATGAGCAAGGAACTGCTTAATGAGTGCAGCCATGAGAACGTGGGCGCCTCGGTCATTGAGCAGGCGCTGTTGAGCTCGATTATGGTGCTGCTCTTCCGCCAGTGGGAGCGCACCTTCGGCGAGGTGAGGTCGGCCTACAGCCCCCGGGGCAAGATGGTCATGCAGGCGGTCAACTATATTCAGCAAAATTATTCGGGCCACATCTCCATCGACGAGCTGTCCGCCCGGTTTTATGTGAGCCCCGACTATTTCCGCAAGGCCTTTAAGCAGATTATCGGCATTTCGCCCCTCAAATATATCAATTCCCTGCGCATTCACTACGCCACGGCCCTGATGTATAACCCCTCTTTGAGCATCGCGGACATCGCGCAGCAGACCGGGTTCAACGACCTCAACAACTTTACCCGCATTTTTACCAGCATCCACGGCATGGCCCCCTCGGTGTACAGAAAGCGCCACGCCCAGGCTCAAAAGCAGGACGAGCGCCAGGGCGCGCCGTAGGGGGGGATCCCTTTTGCAAAGGGAAGCAAATTTTTCCCCTGGCGGGGCGCAGTTTTTATGGAGGGGCCAGGGGGAGGGGAAATCCCTTTTACAAAGGGAAGCGAAAATTGCCCAGAGTGGGCGGCAAAAAGTGGAGGGATTAGGGGGAGTTCCGTATCCTCCCCCTTAAATCCCTCCACACCTCCCATAACCCCCTTCAAACGGCCGCTGTGGGGGCTGCCGCCCCCGGCGCGGGGCCTCCCCCGCAACGCTCCGCTAAAGGTTCGCTGAATTTGCCCGCTAAACGCGGCAAAATAGGAAAGAAGCCCTAATCCAGCGGGCTTTGCGCTTCGGTTAGGGCCTTGTCTTTTATCCTGCCGTGCCTGGCACGGCAAATTCCGA
>DVJW01000058.1 GCA_018716505.1 Candidatus Faecaligallichristensenella faecipullorum
CTTTTGGGTGGGTTTGGGGGTGGAACCAAAGGTCTTGTAGTATTTTACATACTGCTTTTGCACAAAGCCCACCAGGCCCTTGCGGGTGCGCACCTTATACCAATTGCCCGAGGTGCCCAGGTAGTTGACCAGTTCCTTCTTGGGCAGCCGGGCCTTCACCAGGCCCGAGGTGCTGGGTTTGGAACGCATGTTGAGCACGCTGGCGGTCACCCGGTACACCTTGCCCGGAATCAGGCCGTCGGTCTTGTAAGCGGCCAATGCCCCCGGCGGGAACAGGCCCATAACCAGGCTGAGCAGAAACACCATCAGCATCAGACGCGCCACGCGCGGTCTTGCCTTCATAGAGCGACCCCTCCCAATGGCAAAATATGGCTTTTGATTATTGGACGGAGGAATGGCGGAATTGGTTCGGCGGCGTGGACAATTTTTAACGGAAATGGGGCTGGAATATTCTGCTGGGCAAAGGAAACGTTTCGTGTTATAATAAGGAAAATTCAACTTGGAAAGGCGGATGCTGTATGTTGAAGGGCATTTCCCCCATCATTTCCCCGGAACTCATCAAGATTCTGATGGAAATGGGCCATGGGGACGAACTGGTGATCGGCGACGGCAACTTCCCGGCGGCCAGCATGGCGCAACGCCTGGTGCGGCTGGATGGGCATGGGGTTCCGGAGATTCTGGACGCGATTTTGCGGCTCTATCCCCTGGACAGCTATGTGGACGCCCCGGTGAAGCTGATGCAGGTCACGCCCGGGGACGACGTGGTTCCGGTGATCTGGGAGAAGTACAAGGCCATCGTGGAAAAGCACGCGGGCAAGGTTCAGTTCGAGGAAATCGAGCGCTTTGCCTTCTATGAGCGCGCCAAGACCGCCTATTGCGTGGTGGCCACCGGGGAGACCGCGCTGTACGCCAACATCATCCTGAAAAAGGGCGTTGTGGTGGAATAATCTGGAATCAAAGCAAAGAAGCCGCGGCGGCGATGGTCGCCGCGGCTTCGCGCGATTAAGGGGATTGGTGAATAGGGGGAGGTTCCCCCTGAAATGCCCCCTTGGGAAGGGAAACGGAGTGCGAGGGGACTAGGGGGGATTCCGACTTCCCCCCCTTAAGTCCCCTCGCGCACCCCCGAAGGCGCGGCGTCAAAATCTTCGATTTTGCCGTCGCGGTCGGCAAAGCCGACTTGGAAGCCCAAAGGGCTTCCAACCTCACCCCCTCAAACGGCCGCTGCGGGGGCTTGCCGCCCCCGGCGCGGGGCCTCCCCCGCAACGCTCCGCTAAAGGTTGGCTGAATTTGCCCGCTAAACGCGGCAAAATAAGAAAAGGGCCCTAATCCAGCGAGCTTTGCGCTTCGGGTTAGGGCCTTATCCCTTATTCTGCCGTGCCCGGCACGGCAAATTTCAATAGCCGGAAGAGGAGCGAACGTTACCCCAAAACCGCTGGAGGGGGTAGGGGATAAGGGAGAGCCGAAAGGCTCGACTAGGGCTGAGGACAGCGCTTTGAGGGAGCGCGCAGCGCGACTAGCGACGGCAAATCAAAGATTTGCCGAGCGTACTCGCGACGCGCAGCGGGGCGAGCGGAACAAGGGCTCCGCAGGCCCGTACTCGCCCCGCTGAAAGCGGGGTGAGCGAACATACGGAAGGTTCCCCCTGGCCCCTCCATAAAATCCTTCCCCGCCAGGGGAATTTCGCTTCCCTTTGCAAAAGGGGTTCAAATCTCCACTTTCAGCAGTCCGGTTTTTTATTCCGCCCGCTTGCGCGCCGATAAAATGAGCATCATGGGCCGGCGCATTTCGTCCTTCATGCCCGGCAGGTCCATCATTTCCCGGGGCGGCATAGGTTCGGCAAGATCCAACAGCTCAAAGCCGCCCTGGAGCAGGCCCTGCACATAGTGGGTCAAGGTGCGGTGATACTTGGTCACAGGTTCGCCCAAAAAGGTGGCTTTGCGCCAACCCTCGCAATAATAGTTGTCCACCGGAAAGTGGCTGATCTGTCCGTCCGGGCCGTAGACCCAGTCCTGGGGTCCCTGGGCGGTGAAAACGGGGTGTTCGCAGGTGAAGATAAACCGGCCGCCCGGGCTCAACCACCGGTGAACTTTGCGAACCAGGGCGTCGTAATCCGCGATATAATGCAGCGCCAGCGAGCTCAGCACCACATCAAAGCTGCCCGCCTCAAATTCCGCCTGTTCCATATCCCCCTGCCGGTACTCCACCTGGGGAAAGGGGGTCTTTTCCCGGGCCACCTGAAGCATTTTTTCCGAAAGATCCAGGCCCAGGGCCGATTGAGCCCCGTGCTCCATGGCATAGACGCAGTGCCAGCCATAGCCGCAGCCCAGATCCAACAGCCGCTTGCCCGCGAAATCGGGCAGCATCTCTTTTAAGGTGGGCCATTCGCCGGCCCCGCTCAGCCCGTACTTGGAGCGGCTCATCTGGCTGTATTTTTCGAAAAATTCCGGCCGGTCATAGGCGCATTCCGGCGCTTCGCGCGCTTCCATCCCGTCCACTCCTCCTGTTTGTTCGCTTACTCATGAATTTCCAGGGGTAGGCCGTCCGGATCCTTGAAAAAGGTCATGCGCTTGCCGGTAAATTCGTCCAGGCGCACCTTTTCGCACTCAATGCCCCGGGCCTTGAGCCATTCCACGGCCAAATCCACGTCGTCCACCTGAAAGGCCAGATGCCTGAGCCCCCGGGCCTCGGGGTAGCTGGGCCGTTCGGGGCTTTGGGGGATGCCGAAAATTTCCAGTTCGGCGTCCCCCAGGCGCAGATCCAGCTTGTAGTCCCGGCGCGCGGGCCGGTAGTTTTCGCGCACCACCTCAAAACCCAGCTTGTCCACATAAAACGCCCTGGATTTGGGATAATCCGAAACGATGATGGCCACATGGTGAATGCGCTTGAGCATTCCGGGCGCGCCCCCTTTCCGTTACATCAGCTTTCTGAACAGCTGTTTCAGATCCTCCACGCTGGCCTCCTTGGGGTTGCCCGGGGCGCAGGCGTCGGCATGGGCCGATTCGGCCAGGAAATCCAGGTCGGCCTCCTTCAGGGCGGGCAGCTTGGAGGGAATGCCCACATCCGCGGACAGCCGGCGCACCGCGTCCACCGCGGCCTTGCGGTATTCGCTCTCGTTCATGGCGTCCACATGGGCCACGCCCATGGCCCGGGCGATCTCGCGGTATTTTTCCCCGGTGCAATCGGCGTTGTATTCCATGACAATGGGCAGCATCATGGCGCAGGCCACCCCGTGGGGGGTGTCGTATACCGCGCCCAGGGTGTGGGCCATGGAATGGGCGATGCCCAGGCCCACGTTGGAAAAGCCCATGCCCGCGATGTACTGGCCCAGGGCCATGCCCTCGCGGCCCTCTTTGGTGCCCTGAACCGCGCCGCGCAGCGAGCGGGAGATGATCTCAATGGCCTTCAGATGGAACATATCGGTCATTTCCCAGGCCGCCTTGGTGGTGTAGCCCTCGATGGCGTGGGTGAGGGCGTCCATGCCGGTGGAGGCGGTCAGGCCCTTGGGCATGGAGGCCATCATCTCCGGGTCCACAATGGCCACGATGGGCATGTCGTGCACGTCCACGCACACGAACTTGCGCTTGCGCTCCACGTCGGTGATGACATAGTTGATGGTGACCTCGGCCGCGGTGCCGGCGGTGGTGGGCACCGCGATGATGGGCACGCAGGGGTTCTTGGTGGGCGCCACGCCCTCCAGGCTGCGCACATCGCCGAACTCCGGATTGGCCACGATGATGCCGATGGCCTTGGCCGTGTCCATGGAGGAGCCGCCGCCGATGGCGATGATGTAGTCGGCCTGGGCGGATTTGAGCGCCTCCACCCCGTGCAGCACGTTTTCAATGGTGGGGTTGGGCTTGATATCCGAATACAGGGCGTAGGCCATGCCGTTTTGATCCAGGAGATTGGTGACCTTGGCGGTCACGCCAAACTTCACGAGATCCGGGTCCGAGCACACGAAGGCCTTTTGAAAGCCGTGGGAACGGGCCTCGTTTGCGATTTCCTGAATGGCCCCCGCGCCGTGATAAGAGGTGGGGTTGAGCGCGATACGATTGGACATAATGGATTCCCTCCTTTATTTTTATGCCATGTTGGCTGAATGCGTTACGCGTTCTATCGTTAGTATACCCAAATTTTGGCTCCAAGAAAAGCGATGGAGGCCCCTTTTTTTGCTAAATCTTTTTGGCGGGAAAAAGGAGGAAATGAGTCAGGAAAATGAATGCTTCATTTTCCTGAGTTGCATCATTTTCCTTAGTCGCCCGTATCCGTCCGATGGACGGCTCCGGGTACGGCCCTGCGGACTTCCTTCGGAGTGTCCTCGGGCCTAGTCGGGCTAAAGCCCTCCCTCCTTTGCTGCCTTCGGCAGCGGCC
>DVJW01000059.1 GCA_018716505.1 Candidatus Faecaligallichristensenella faecipullorum
TCTATCATTTTCTTTCTCGCCCCGGGCCGCGTTTCACTTGCCCGGGGTTCCGGCCCTGCGGAGCGCTAAGGCGCTGTCCTCGGGCCTCCAGCCGCGTAAACGCGGCCTCCGACCGGCCGCTGCCGAAGGCAGCAAATGAGGGAGGGCTTTAGCCCGACTAGCGACGGCGAATTGAAAATTCGCCGAGCGTACCCGGCGAAAGGCAAAGCCTTTTGACGGGCGGCAAAGGAAAATGATGCAACTCATGAAAATGAAAAATTCATTTTCATGACAGCGTGTCGACTTTTCGACACGCTGACGCGGCACGGGCATTTCGCCCGTGCCGCGTTTGTTTTGTCCATGGATTGTGTCGTCTCAATAACAGAATTTCTGGGATTTTGTTCTTGTAGCGACAAACGGGCGCCACAATGCCTTTGTATAATACAACCATGGTAAGAAAAACATCGACGGAGGCATAAAACGGTGAAAAACGGAATTGTGGTGGTATGTGTGACGGAGCAGTGCCGATGTGACCGGTTGATCAGCCGGGGCAGCGAACTGGCGCGTCGGATGGACTGCCAACTCGAGGTTATCAGCGTTCAGCCCCGGGACGCAGCGGCGGCCAAACAGGCCAGCGTGTTGGATTATCTGTTTAGCTTTGCCAGAAGAAGCCGGGCCGAAATGAGGGTATATTATGCGGATGATCCGGTTCAGGCGGTGGCAGAATGGGTAAAGCGCCATCAGGTCTTGCACATTGTGGTGGGCCTGCCCGGGACAGATAGCAGCGGATTCACAATGCGGCTTCGCTCGCTGTTGCCCGACCATCCCATTGAGGAATATGACGGTCAACAACGGGGTGGCGATCCCCTTCAGACATTTTCCGGAACTGCCATGCAGACCGGTTTAAAATAGATTAAATCTCCCCCTCTCTCTCCTAAAGAAAACAATCGGGGCCCTGTTTGGCGGGCCCCGATTGTTTTTATTCAGCGGTTTTCTCCAAAAGCTCGGTTTCCAAGCCCTGTATGCTCTCCAGATAGGCGCGCTCCAGGGGACTCATTTCCGCCCGTCCGGCGGCGGTTTCCTGGATGGCCCGAAGACAGGCAAGCGCCTCCGGAACCTGATTCATATCCCGCAGCACCATGGCCAACCCCAGATGAAGATGCAAATAGCCGCCGGGCGCGCACTCATAGGGGATGATCCCCTGCATTAAAAAGGCCTGGCCCGAACGGAATTGGCGCAGCGCCTTGTCCAACTGGCCCTGTTCATACCGCACATAGCCCAGATTGGCCCGGGCATAGATATATTGTTCGAAATCCTCGTTGGGCAGAGCGCTCAACGCCAACATGGCGCCTTCATAGTTTTTGATGGCATAGTTCAGGCACCGGACCGCCTTGTCGTATTGACCGGCTTCCAGAAGCAAATCGCCCATTTCGGCATAACCGGCGATAAAGCCCGGAAATTCCTTGGCGCACTGGCTCAGATAGCGCAGCGCCTCCTTGGCGTCGGAAAAACAGCTTCGATATAGCCGGGCGAGCTGAAGGTATACATGGGGATTGGGGCCCATGCGTTGATCGCGCTGCATATAGGCCAATACCGCGCTTTTAAAATCGCCCGCGTTATGATAGGCCACCGCGGCCTTCATATAGTGGTCGTCCGGATAGTCGTAGGCGACGTAACTGGTCTGCTCGGACGGCTGATGCATGGCCTCATGGGGCGTCATGGGCGCGTGTGCATGCGTGTGGTCATGTCCGCATGAGCAGCTGTGTTCGTGATGATCCATGGTAACACCTCTTTTGAAAATATGCTATCACGTTCTGAAGCCCCGCGTCAAGGCTTTTCAGGAGCGCTTTTCACCTTTCCCTGATTGACGCGCCCGGTAAAACGGTGATACAATACAACACATTGGAACGATCTATAATAGACATGGAGGAGATTACTTGTCCAAGCCATTTGAGTTTGAGCTTTTGCATGTTTGCAAGCAGACCGGCGCGCGCAGGGGACGGTTGCACACCCCGCACGGGGTTATCGAAACCCCGATCTATATGCCGGTGGGCACTCAGGCCACGGTAAAGGCGGTCTCGCCCCACGAGTTGAACGATATGGGCGCGCAGATTATCCTTTCGAATACCTACCATCTGCATCTGCGCCCGGGGGAGGATCTGGTGGCCGAAGCCGGCGGGTTGCACCAATTCATGCACTGGGATAAGCCCATTTTGACCGACAGCGGCGGATTTCAGGTGTTTTCCCTGGCGGGTTTGCGCAAGCTCACCGAGGAAGGGGTGGAATTCCGTTCCCATTTGGACGGAAGCAAGCGCTTTTTGTCTCCGGAAACCTCCATTGCCATCCAGCAGAAGTTGGGCGCGGATATCATGATGCAGTTTGACGAATGCTCGGCCTGGCCCTGCGAATACGATCAGGCCAAGGGCGCCATGCACCGCACGCTCAGATGGCTCGACCGGTGCAGAAAGGCCCAGACCCGCGAGGATCAGGCGCTGTTTGGCATTGTGCAGGGCGCCTTTTATAAGGATCTTCGCAGGGAATGCGCCCAGCGCATGGCCCAAATCGACCTGCCCGGCTATGGAATCGGCGGGCTCAGCGTGGGCGAACCCAAGCCGGTTATGTATGAGATGTTGGAGGAAGTCTGCCCCGAGCTGCCCCAGAATAGGCCGCGGTATCTGATGGGCGTGGGCACCCCGGACTGCCTGATTGAGGGCGTGCTGCGCGGGGTGGATATGTTCGACTGCGTGCTGGCCACCCGGGTGGCGCGCAACGGCACGGTGTTTACCCATGACGGCCGCCTGGTGGTGCGCAACGCCGCGTATGCCCACGATTTCGCGCCGCTGGATGATGAGTGCGATTGTTACGCCTGCAAAAATTTCTCCCGGGCCTATATCCGCCATTTGCTCAAAGCCGAGGAGATTCTTGGGCTCAGGCTTTGCAGCCTGCATAATCTCCGGTTTTTGCTCAAGCTCATGGAGGATATACGCGCGGCCATTGAAAACGACTCGCTGCGGGACTTTGCCGAAAGTTTCTATGCGCGCCACGGGCGGGACAATTGGTAAAGCACCCAAGGATTCCCCATAATTCATAAATTTGCCATATTTTTTGACAGATTATGGGTTGTGTAAAAACCCAAGCTAACGTATAATAAAAGAGTTAGAGTTTCACTAAGTGTAAGCGGAGGAGATTCATTTATGTTGAGCAATCTGACCACACTGCTGACCACCACCACGGCGGCCGGCACCACTGCCGAGGCCGGCGCTGTGAGCATTATCGCTTCCATCTTGCCGCTGGTTTTGATGATCGTGGTGTTCTACTTTATTCTGATTCGTCCCCAGCGCAAGAAGGACAAGCAGGTCAAGGCCATGCTGGCCGCGCTGAAGCCGGGCGACCGGATCTGCACCATCGGCGGCATCTACGGAACCATTAGCTCCATCAAGGACGACACCATTACCGTGGCCGTGGGCGCTCAGAAGGTGCCGCTGGTGTTCGCGCGCTGGGCCATCCGCAGCGTGGAGGATGCCCCGTTGGAGAATGACAGCGAGCCGTTGGTGTAAGCCGCAAGGCAGCGCCCTGCTTGCTGGGTAAAATAAAAGGAGGCCCGGCGCTGAAAGCCGGGCGCTCCTTTTTTATGATTCCAGGGCCGCGAATCCCGAGCTGCGCTGGATGCTGCCATCGCTGAGCACCCAAAGCGCCTCGGTGTCCTTAAGGCTTTCCACCAGCGCCAGCCCGTCCTCCGGGCTGCTCACGAACAGATAGGTGGATAAAAAGTCGGCCATGCCCGAGTCCGGGGTGACGACGCTGACCGAGTGATAGCGTTCGGCAGGGTAGAGGGTCTCCGGGTCGATGATGTGATGATAGCGCACCCCGTCCACTTCAAAATAGCGCTGATAATCGCCGCTGGTGACCAAGGAGCAGTTGGCCGCGCTCACAGTGGTCAACAGATCCCCCTGGCCCGTCAGCGCGGTATCGGGGTTTTGTATGCTGACGCTCCAGGCCGTCCGGCCATCCATGGGCATTTCGCCGCAGCGCACATTGCCCCCGGCGTTGATGAGAAAATGGGGCATGGTCTGGGAGAGGGTTTGGGCCACGCGCTCCACCGCATAGCCCTTGGCCACCGCGCCCAAATCCAGCTTGAGCTCTGGGTCGCGGAAAAATACGGTGTTTTCCTGCTTGTTGAGCTCGACGTCGTTAAAATCCGTGTGTTCGGCCGCATGGGCCAGCGCGTCGCCGTCGGGCAGACGCCCTTCCTCCCGCGCCTGGTGCCAGAGCGATAAGACCGCGCCCATGGCAATGTTGACCTTGCCTGGATATTGATCCTGCAGCCCTTTAACGTAGGTCAGAAGATCCATAAGCTCGGGTTCAACCTTTACAGCTTCGCTTCCGGCCAGCCGGTTTAAGGTGCGGAGATTGTTGATCCCGGAATATTCGTTGTAATTATCGAACAATCGGTGTAGCTGCCCAAATTGCTCCTTGGCTTGATTTGCGGCCTCGTCAAACTCCGCCTGGCTTTGAGCGTAACCGGTAATGGTGATGATGGTATCGAAATACTCAAAAAAACTCATGGAGTAGCGCTGATAGGGAACCTGCCTGCTGCACCCGCTCAAACACAAAAGCATGGCCAGCAAAAGGCATAGCGATTTTTTCATCCTGTAACCCTCCTCATGGGAATACGTCTATTATGGGCTTAAATTCGCCGTCAGGCAAGGGGAAATTTGCTAAAAATGAGCGGAGAAGGCCGCAACAGGAGGGATGGTGCACGCATGAAAAAACGGGAAATCGGGTTGATTGTGGGGATTTTGGTGGTCGCCGCCGGTTTGTATGGATTTCAGCTTTTGCGCGCACCCCGGGCGGGAGCCCATTGGCAGGTGCGCGTGAGTGTGGACGGTGAGGAATATGCCCTGGCGGAGCTGAGCCAGCCTCAACGAATTGAGGTCCGTCAGCCGGATGGCAAGGAAAATATTGTGGTGGTCGACGGCCAGGGCGTGTATATGGAGTCCGCCAACTGCGAGAACCAGCAATGCGTCCACCAGGGCGTCGTGAGTCCGGAAAATATCGCGGACCGCTATTTGGGGGGGAGCATCGTATGCCTGCCCAATCGAGTGCTGGTGGAATTGGAGGCTGAGCAGTGAACACGAAAGCAATCGCCCGGTATGGTTTGCTGACGGCAATGATGTTGATTCTGGGCTTTCTGGAGAGCCGGATTCCGGTTGCCATGGCCATACCTGGGGTTAAATTGGGTTTGGCCAACGCGGTTTTGCTGTACGCCCTGTATCTGATGGGCGGAAAATCCGCGCTGATCTTGATGGTCCTGAAGGTGGTTTTGAGCGGGTTGAGCTTTTCGGGCCTCTCGGCCATGATGTACAGCGCCGCGGGCAGCGCGCTCAGCCTGGCACTGATGGTGCTTTTGAAAAAAATCAAGGGTTTCAGCGTGCTGGGGGTAAGCGTGGTGGGCGCGGTGGGCCACAACGTGGGCCAATTGGCCGTGGCCTGCCTTATTACCGGTTCCTGGGCGCCCATGGCGCAGCTTCCGCTGCTTCTGGCCAGCGCCGTGCTCACCGGGATCGCCACCGGATTGGCCGCCCGGCTGACCGTCAAGCATTTGGGCGGAGGCAATATTTAAAAGGGAAAGCCGGAAAAAGAGGGAAAAAGGCTCAATCTTTTTTTTACTTGACGCCAGTTGGCAAGGGCCGCTAATTGCGGTATAATACAAGAACAGTAAAAAATGCGTAAAAGGCAAAGGAGTCTTGAGGCATGGCACGGTCGACGGGAAAATACGAGATGGATATGACCAATGGACCTCTGCTGAAGCAAATTATACGGTTTTCCATACCGTTGATGCTCACCGGCATCTTGCAGCTGTTGTTTAACGCCGCGGATGTGGTGGTGGTGGGTAACTTTTCCAGCCGGGAGGCGTTGGCAGCGGTAACTTCCACCGGATCATTGATCAACCTGATTATCAATGTGTTCATCGGCCTGTCGGTGGGCGCGGGCGTGGTGGTGGCCCAGGAATACGGGGCCAACAACTATAAGGATGTACAGGATACCATCCATACCTCGATCGCCATTGGCCTGATCGGCGGCACGGTACTGGGTATTTTTGGCGTTGTGATGGCCAAACCCCTGTTGGAATTGATGAGCACACCCGAAGATGTGCTGGATTTGGCCGCGCTGTATATGCGCATTTATTTTGTCGGCATGCCGGCCACCCTGCTTTACAATTTCTGCAGCGCCATTTTCAGGGCTGTGGGCGATACCAAGCGTCCGCTGTATTATTTGAGCATTGCGGGTATATTGAATGTGATTCTCAATCTATTTTTTGTAATCGTGTGCGGCATGAGCGTGGAAGGCGTGGCCATTGCCACCGTCGTCTCCCAGTGCGTCTCGTTGGTCTTGACCTTGCTTTGTATGATGCGCAGCGACGGCTTTCTGCGGCTTCGCTGGAAAGAGGTGCGCATCGACTGGAGCAAGCTGGGCAAGATTGTGAAAGTGGGCCTGCCCGCCGGCCTGCAAGGTTCGCTGTTTTCCATTTCCAACGTCATGATTCAGGCTTCGGTGAACTCCTTCGGCTCGTTGGTCATGGCAGGAAACGGCGCAGCCGCCAATATCGAGGGATTTGTGTATAACTCCATGAACGCGGTATATCAGGCTGCCATCACCTTTACCGGCCAGAATATGGGCGCGCGCCGGTATGAGCGCATCAACAAAATCCTGGGCGCCTGCCTGCTGGTGGTGACCACCATCGGGCTGATCATGGGGGTGGGCGGCTATCTGTTGGGCGATGTTCTGCTAAGGGTTTATACCCAGGAACCCGATGTTATCGCCATGGGCAAGATCCGGCTGGGCCTGGTCTGCCTGCCGTATTTCCTGTGCGGTATCATGGATGTGCTGGTGGGCTCCATGAGGGGCATGGGCCGGTCGGTGGTGCCCATGCTGGTGTCGATTCTCGGCGTGTGCGGCGTGCGTATCCTGTGGATTCAGACGGTTTTCGCCTGGGATCATAATCTGCAAGTGCTGTATTGGTCCTATCCGCTCTCCTGGGCCGCCACCGCGCTGGTGCATTTTATTTGCTTCCTGTTTATCCACAAAAAGATCATGGCCAACGCGGCCAATGCCCGGGAGTTGCCGGTTCAAACCACTTGATTGGGCATTATAAAAGAACACGCCGTACGGCTTAAAAACCGTGCGGCGTGTTTTGCTATGCGCTTATTCGTCCCAATCGTCCTCTGAGTTTAGCTGCCCCTGCTCCTCAAGCTGGGACAGCGCCCAGGATATGTCATCCCAACTGAAGCCGCGGCGCGCCATGGCCTGGCTGAGCTTGGCGCGGGCCGAACGGGCGGGCTGTCCCGCATAGCGTCCGGAAAGCTTTTGCGCCAAACTCAGGGCCGCACTCTGTTGCTGTTCATCGTCAATCTGCTCCAACGCGGCCTGAACGGTATCCCGATCCACGCCCTTTTGACGCAGCTGGCGGCTGATCTGATAGCGCCCCACCGGCCGGTGGGTACGGCTTTCCACAAAGCGTTGGGCATACTCCTGGTCGTTGAGCAGTCCTGCCCGGGTCAGCCGCATCAACACCCGGTCCACGGCCAAATCCACATAGCCCTTGCGGGAAAGGGCTATGCGCATATCCTGTTCGGTGCGCGCGCAGGACTCCAACCGGGTGAGCGCGGCCTCATAGGCCTCGGGATATTGAAGCTCGGCCACCTCGCTCAGATAGGCCTCGTCGTCTATGGCTTGGCCCTCCTCCAGCGGGCATTTTTGAAAATGGCGGCGGGACAGGCGCACCAACAGCCGGCCATCCACCGAAACCGAAACACGCCCCCGGTATTCCTTGATTTCCGAAACAACGCCCAAGCGCGATCCCCCTCACATAGTGGCTTCTTTTCGGGCCTCAGGTCGGGATCTCCTGGCCATCGCGGTGCTTGAGCAAGGACTGCTTGAGCATCCAGAGTTCGTCGGAGAGATCCACCTTGTAGCGATGGGGGTTCAAAAGCCGCTTATATTGATCCCAGAAGGTAGCAAGCTCCCGGCGGGTGTAGGCCTGGATTTCCATGAGCTGCGGGGATTCATAGACCTGCTGGCCGTTTTTGAACACCGGCACCAGAAGGGGCCGGATGCTGTACTCGGTTAAAGTGGTGGTCTTCCAGGTATCCACCGGGTCAAAAATGGTGAGCGGACGGCTGGAATCGTATTTCTCGTGAGCCAGGGCAATGAGGTCGGCCACGGCCATGCCGTCCTTGTCGTAGAGCCGGTAGAGATTTTTGATGCCCGGATTGGTGATCTTGGCCGGGTTCTCGGAAATCTTGATCTTGGGCACCACCCGCCCGTCCACAAATTCGGCGCTGAGCTTGTAAACGCCGCCCAGGGCCGGACAATCCTGGCTGGTAATCATCTTGGTGCCCACACCCCAAATGTCGATGCAGGCGCCCTGCAGCTTCAAATCGCGGATCAACATTTCGTCCAGATCGCCGGAAGCGCAGATCGAAACGTTGGGGAAGCCGGCCTCGTCCAGACGGCGGCGGCATTCGCGGCTCAGATAGGCCAAATCGCCCGAATCCAACCGGACGCCCGTGGGTTCATAGCCCTTCGCGCGCAACTCCTTAAACACGGTGATGGCGTTGGGCAGCCCGCTCTTTAAGGTATCATAGGTGTCGATGAGCAGCATGCAGGAGGTGGGGAAGTACTCGGCATAGGCCCGGAAGGCGGAAAGTTCGTCCGGGAAGCTCATAACCCAGCTGTGGGCATGGGTGCCCTTGACCGGGATGCCGTACATTTCCCCGGTGAGCACGTTGCTGGTGGCGTCGCATCCGCCGATGATGGCCGCGCGCGCCCCATAAATGCCCGCGTCCGGCCCTTGGGCCCGGCGCAGGCCAAATTCCAAGATGCTGTCGCCCTGAGCGGCCTGCACCACCCGGCAAGCCTTGGTGGCGATCAGCGTCTGATGGTTGATGATATTGAGCAGGGCGGTCTCAATGAGCTGGGCCTCAAAGATAGGCGCGATCACCCGAACCAGCGGCTCGCCCGGGAACACAATCGTGCCCTCAGGAATGGCGTCAATATCGCCGCTGAAGTGGAATTTGCGCAGCTCATTGATAAACGCGTCGTCAAACAGCTTCAGGGAGGACAGATAACTGAGATCCTCCTCACTGAAGTGCAGGTTGTTGATATAATCAATCAGCTGTTCCAAACCGGCCACCACCGCGTATTGGGTGACATCGGAACCCTTCCGGTAGAACATATCGAAGACGGCCCGGTTTTTGTGCATTCCGCATTTCCAGTAGCCGTACATCATGGTCAGCTGATAAAGGTCGGTCAACATGGTAAGATTGCGCATAGAGGAACACCTGACTTTCTATTTTTTCCTGTGTTTGGGAATCAAAAGGAACAGTCCCAGCCCGATCAAAAGAATCGGACCCAGATATCCGCGCAGGCTGGAAAACAGGCCGAACATGAGGAAGCAAAGGCTCAAACCGCCCAGCACAAAGACCGGGATCAAGAGGCCCCGATCGCGCCGGCCGTCCAGCCAGTAGAGCTGAAGCATGCCGATTGCGGGGCCGGCCAGAAACAGCGGCCAAAGCCTGGACATCCAGTGCCATCCCAGAAGCGAACAGATGAGCAACAGGCCGCCGTAAGTCAGAAAAATACCAGCGGGAACGGCCATTCCGGTGTTGCCGTGCTCCTTGTCCAGCGCGCCCTTTTCAAAGCCAAGCCCGGGCAAAATCAGCAACATGGGCCACCAATTGAACGGGTTTATTGCCCCGGGCATGTTAAAATCAAACAGCACCGATACGCCGAACAGGATCACCAATACGCCGGCAATACGCCGAACGGTAATCAAATCGCATCACCTGTCCCTGATCCTAAACGGAGTATGCCTGTACAACAAAACGGCTGCGATCAACAAAATCAGCGTGCAACCCACCTCGAGACATACCCTAAGGATGGTATTCAAAGTAAATCCACCGGTCAAAACCGCCAATGTAACCGCGGATAACGCCAGCGCGCCAATCAGAACCCAGCGCATGGCGTTAGATAGAGTATACCCCTTTTTGGCCCGCCACGCAATCACAAACACGCCCACAAGCAGAATAAGAAGGCTGAGCAGCTGAGAAACCCGAATGCTTCCCCAATACAGGCTGTCGGTTCTAAGCCCTTCCACCAACATGCGCTCGGCGGCGTAAAGCATGCCATACCAGATGAATATATCCCCGCGCCGGCGGAAACCGTTTTTTCTTTCCGCGACCAGCAGCGCCGCGCAGATGATAAAGCACCAGATGGACTCATAGAAAAATGTGGCGTAATGGTAGCTTCCGGTGCTTTCGATATACACGGAAATCGGGAAGAAGTGCAGCGCCGGATTTTCCACCACCCGGCCGTAAGCCTCCTGATTGACAAAATTGCCCCATCGCCCGATGGCCTGACCCAAGGCCAGCGAGGGCGCGGCCAGATCCGCAATGGCCGCAAAGGGGATCTTTTTGATCCGGCTGAAAAGCCAGCCGCCCAACGCGCCCCCGATGATGGCCCCGTAAATGGCGATGCCGCCCTTTCGGAAGTTGAAGATATCCATGGGATTGTCCTTATAAAGGTCCCAGGAAAAGACCACATAATATAGCCTGGCAAAGATAAGCGCCAGCGGGACGGCCAGAAACAGCATGTTGAGGGTGGTGTCTTCTTTAAGCCCCAAGCGCTTTTCCCGGCTCATGGCCAAAAGCGCGCCCAATAACAGCCCCAGGGCGATGAGTATCCCATACCAATAAATGGGTTGACCAAAGAGGGTGAAAGCCACCCGGTCAATGGAGTGCATAAAAAATCCTCCTTATAAATTTCTGGCGGAAGCCTGATTTATTTTCTTCCATATTTTGCCCTGCTCCATAGGAATTTATTATATTCATCATTCCGCAAATTTGTCAAGCAAACCGAAAAGAAAGGCGGAAACGGCGCAAATTCATACCATAATTTTGAATGAGACAGGAGTTTTAACATGTCCTGGGGGCGATTCAAGGTTTTGATTCTCCGGAAAAGGTTGCGAAAAAGAGAATAAAACGGTATAATAATCTGTAAAACATTTTAATTATCGCCCTAAAGCCTCGTTTATAAGGAGGAATAGGCGTAGAATATAGGTGAGGCTGATGTCCAGACGCAGGGTAACCGGACGGTTTTATGTGCTGCTTTTGCTTGTTGTGGCGGTGGCGTGCTATTTTGCATGGCGCGAGTTTTATCCGCACACCGCCCGCACCGCGGTTATCGGGGTGGCTTCGGCCAGCGATACGCGCACCATGGAGGGCGTGATTATCCGGGATGAGCCGGTTACTTCCTATGAGGGCACCGGACGGGTCAGCTTTGTGGCCGACGAGGGCGAAATGGTCAAGGCCGGCGACGAAGTGGCGTATGTATACGCCTCTGGGTACAGCGAAAAAGAGATGCTCAAGTTGGAGGATGTGCGCCAGAGTATTCGGGAATATCATCAGGAAATTTTAAGCAATATCGTGGATCAGGAATTGGAGAGGCTGGACAACAATGTAAACTCCAAGGCGGTGGAGCTCAAAACCCTTATCAATCATAAATCCTCGGGCAGCCTGATTCGTCTGGTGGAACAGTTGGAAGATGCCATGCTCGAACGGCAGGACTATTTGAGTCAGAACCGCCGCGAAGATCCCAAGCTGAACCAGCTCTATGAGGAAGAGCGAAATCGGGAAAACAATATCGCCTCGTGGCAAACCATTCAAACTGCCTCCAGCGACGGCATGGTCAGCTTTTATCTGGATGGCTGCGAGAGCTTTTTGAGCGTGGATAATCTGGACAGTCTGACGCCTGAAGATATTCGCGCCATTTTGAACGGGGCCACCCCGGAAAGCGACGACGCTTCCCGGCTGCTTCAGCCGGTTTTCCGGCTGATCAACACCGAAAAGTGGTATGTCATGGTGCTGTGCGGCGACGCTTCCTGGACGCCGGTGACGGGGCAGGAGTTCAGCTTTCAGTTCTCAGGATATGAGGATCTGGTCTATAGCGGCGTGGTAACCAGGATTCAAAAAACCGACAACGAAACCATGGCGCTCCTGGAGGTCACCGACCCCATGGGGCCAATGGCGAATGTAAGATGTGGTGAGATTGTGTTGGGCGCCAATCTGCAAGGGTTGCTGGTTCCCTCCTCGGCCATCGTCAACCAGGGAGGCCAGATGGGCGTATTGCTCTCGGATGTCCCGGGCGGAACCTTTATACCGGTAAACGTACTCTCCAGGGGCGAAGCGGGCGTGCTGATTTCGCCCACAGTGGAGGGGGCGCTCAGCGCGGGTCAAACGGTTCTGTTGAGCTGAATTTGGAATGGAGAGCCCTCTTGTGGTGATCAATTTTTGCGGGGGATGAAATGAACATGGATAGCGAACGTATAGACGCCGCGCATCAGGTGGAAATCTATCGCGAGCGTTTGGATAAGGCCTCGGCGCGCTGGGGCAGGAAGGTGGAAATTTGCGCGGTAAGCAAAACCGTGGAGGCCGAGCGGGTCAATCCGGTCTATGAAGCCGGAATCCGAATCCTGGGCGAAAACCGGGTGCAGGAGCTGTTGGAAAAAAAGCCCAGGTTAAATCCTGGATTTAAGCTGCATCTTATTGGACAATTGCAGACGAATAAAGTAAAATATATTATACCCTTTATCGATATGATTCAATCGCTGGATCGAATCGCCCTGGCCGAGGAAATTCAAAAGCGCGCTCAGGCGTGCGGCCGGGTGGTTCCGGTGCTCATTCAGATAAACATCGGGCGCGAAGTGCAAAAGGCCGGAATAATGGAGGAGGAACTCGAGGCATTCGCGCGTTTTTGTGCGGAAAAGCCGAATTTGAGCGTTCGCGGCCTGATGGCTGTGGCTCCGGCGGTTTCGGATCCGGAACAGGTTCGTCCCTATTTCCGAAAGATGAGGGAATGGTTTGACCGCCTTGGCGAGGAGCAAATTCCGGGCGTAACCATGGAGGTTTTATCCATGGGCATGACTGGAGATTGTGTGGTGGCGGCTGAGGAAGGCGCCACCATGGTGCGCATTGGCTCCGGGCTGTTTGGGCGGCGCAATTACCCTGTGGCCTGAATCTGTTTCCTTTAAAATTATGTTAGTTTGTTAGGAGGACTATACACAATGGCGGGCAAAGGCTTTAACCGTTTTTTGGAGTTAATCGGCATCGTGGCCGAAGAAGATGATGATTTCGATCAGGGTGGCTACGACGCTGAGCCGCCCCGGCGGTCTGCGTCTCCCCGAAGGAGCGATCCGCCGCGCAGTTCGAGCCGCGACGACCGCTTTTCTTCGCGTTCGTCCTCTTCCGGACGTAGCGACTATGAGCGTCAGAGCCGTTCGGATTATACCTCGCGCCGGACATCCGAGGGAACCTCTTCCTATCGCTCGGGCAGCTATCCGGAGAGTTCCAGGTATGGCCGGGAGAGCGGATATTCTTCCCGTGAATCCGGTTATGGCCGGCAGGAGGCTTCTTCCCGTTCCATAGGCAGTTCTTCGGGCTATGAGCGGCGGTCCTATGATACCCGCACCCGGTCCGACGAGAGGGAGAGTTTTTACGACCGGCGCCAGGAAGCGGAGAGACCCTATATGCGGGAGTCGCAGCCCGTGCGCAGGGGAGACGAGCGGGGGAACGTGGTGCGAATGCCCGGCACGGAGAGCGGTGCGCGCACGACGGTTTACTACATCAAAGATTTCAATGAATGCCGCGACGTGATGTTGGCCCTGATGAGCGGAGTGACGGTGGTGGTCAACATGGAGGATTTGGATCAAAACAGCGTCAGGCGCTGCGTGGATACTTTGATCGGCGCTGCCTTTGCTTTGGAGGCGGACATGCGCCGCATTGCCATGCAGACCTGGCTCATTGCCCCGGACAGCGTGACGGTTTCCGATGCCCGAAGCCGCGTGAGGCCCCGGGACGACCGTCGGATGTAAGGAGGACGCATGAACAGCTATGTATTGCTTCAGCTGTATGTGGGGCTAAATTATTTTGCCAATGCGATTATTGCCCTGATCTGGATCTATTGTCTGATGAGCTGGTTCGTCCGGCCCACAAACCGGTTTTATCAGTTCCTGGAGCGTTTTTTATACCCGATTCTGGAGCCCTTCCGCAAGATCAGCCGCAAGCTGATTCGAGGCGGCTTTATGATCGATATCAGTCCGATTTTGGCCACGGTGGCCATCCGGATCATCATGAGTCTGATTTTGCGGCTGCTGGTGGGATTTTAAACCATGAATGGGGAACAAATGGAGTCAGCGCGCGCCTATAAGCGATTTTTGGAGTTGGCGCGCAGGGCGGACAGGGCCTATGCGGGACAATTTACAAGATTTCTGGATCCCGCCGGGCGGGAAACAGCGCTTCGCGCCGCAGAAGAGGAATGCGTTCCCGTCCGCTTCTGGGGCGGTTATCCGGACGCAGAGCGCGTCATGGCTTGTTTCGGAGAAGACATGGTGGAGGAATGGCCGGTCAGCTGGCTGAAATTGGGCTTCAATCCCCGCTATGGCACCCCGGGCCATCGGGATCTGCTGGGCGCGCTCATGGGTCTGGGCGTGGTTCGGGAACATCTGGGCGATATTGTGCTGGATGACAGCTGCGCCTATCTGTGTTGCACCGGCGAAATCGCGCCCTTTATTATGAACAATCTGCAAAGCGCGGGCTCGGTTCACTTAAGGATCGAGCGGCTGGATGAGCCGCCCCGTTTGCCTCCTCCTGTGGGCAAAATGATTCGCACCACCGTGGCCTCGCCCCGGCTGGACGCCATGCTGGCCGCCGGATTTGACCTGAGCCGGGAGCAGGCCCGTCAAATGGTCGTCCAAGGCAAGACCCGGGTGAATTACCGGCTTCAACTCAAACCGGATATCAGCCTGGGGGAGGGCGATTTGGTTTCGGTCAGGGGATTGGGGCGCTTTAAACTTATGGAGAACAACGGAACGACCCGAAAGGGCCGGGCATCCATGACCCTGTTCCGATATGGCGGGCGGTAATTCTCCGATCTGGAAAGAATTGCCATATGGATTTAGCACAAAAATAAAGCGCGCCGGCAGGAATTTGCGCCCAGACGGCGAAAGTTAAAAGGAACAAAAGACGGGATTTTATCCGAAACCCGATGAATTGCATAGACAAAAGCAACGACAGAGTGGAAGGATGAAGAATAGTGGCCATTACAGTTAGAGAAATTCGCGACAAGGATTTTACCCGGCAGGTTCGTGGTTATAATGTGGATGAGGTAGACGAGTTCTTGGACGAGCTGGCCGACCAGATGGATACTTTAATTCGCGAAAACCGGGATATGTTGAACCAGCTCCAGAGCGCCGCCGAAGCCTCGGTCAAAGAGGTACCTGTGGCCACCCCCGAGCCAGTGGTGGTTCAAAGCGCGCCTGCGCCCGCTCCTGTGGCGCCGGTGGCTCCGGTAGCGCCGGTGAGTCAGGTGGCCGAAGCGCCCCAGCCCGACGTCATGGAGGATACCGGATATTTCAAAAATCTGGAGACCACCCTGCGGGAAACCCTGCTCAATGCCCAGCGCATTGCGGACGAAACCGTGGCGGAGGCCCGCAAGAAGGCCAACCAGATGTTGGCCAACGCCGAGGAAAAGGCCAGCGCCATAACCGCAGCCGCCAAGGTGGAAGCCGAGGCTGCTCGCGCTGAGGCAGAAGAGGTTCGCAATGCCTGCGAGGAATATCGCGGACGTTTCCTGCGGTTGGTGGAAGACCAAATGCATGTGCTGAAGGCGGATGAAGATCTCTTCAAATAAATCCAAAATGTAAAAATGGGCCGCGTCTTTTTTGGCGACGGCTCATTTTATGTATGCCTCGCCCCTGATGGGGAATCCTTCCAAATGGGGAAGGGGGTGAGCGCAATGGAAGAGATTATGATTCGGTTGAATCGCCAGGTGGACCGGCTGTTGGGCTCGCTGGAGCGCATGCAGTTGGAAGAATATTTAAACTATGTGCGCGACTGGAAGCGGCTGCTGTGGGTGAATTTTGTGGCCGGATTGGCCCGGGGCCTGGGCATGGCCATTGGGTTTACCATATTGGGCGCCGCCGCAGTGGTGCTGCTTCAGCGAATCGTGGTGGACAACATCCCCTGGATTGGCGATTTTTTGGCCGAGGTTATTCGCATGGCCCAGCAAAAGCTTTAGCATAGAGCGCACGAAGGAGGACATCTGTGAAAAAGAGGTTTATGCTGGCGGCCCCTTTGGCCTTTGCTCTGGATTATGTAACCAAGCAATGGGCGGTAAACGTGCTTAAGTTGCGGCCGGGCGGACGAATGAACGCCCTGGAAGGGCTGTTCCATTGGGAATACGCGGAAAATACCGGCGCGGCCTTTAGTTTGTTTAGCGGGAATCCCTTCCTGCTGGTGGTTTTGCCGGTTTTATTGGTGGCGGCGCTGATTTTTTATCTTTGGAAGAATCGCCAAGCGCGCGCTGTAACCCAGCTCGGGCTGTGGTTGGCCGTGGGCGGCGGATTGGGCAATTGGGTGGACCGGGCGGCTCGGGGCTTTGTGGTGGATTTCGTTGCCCTGGATTTTATGCGCTTCGCCATTTTTAACGTGGCGGATATCTGCATTGTGTGCGGGGTCATACTGGCCGCCTTGGGCATTTTATTATCGGATAATCGGGGCGGCGTGCCTGGAAAGGCGGCGCAAAAATGAGGTTTCAGGTGGAAGAGGCGGGCGCGGGCAGGCGGTTGGACGTTTTTTTGAGCGAAAATACCGAGCTCACCCGTTCCCGGCTGGAAAAGCTGATCAAGGGAGGCTCTGTCCTGGTGGAGGACAGAGTGGAAAAAAAGCCCTCTTTTGCCCTGAAGGCGGGGCAATGGGTGGAGCTTGAGCTGCCGGAGGTCAAGGAAGCCAAAGTGGAGGCCGAAAACATCCCGCTGCCCGTGGTGTATCAGGATGACGATTTGGCCGTCGTGTTTAAGCCCAGCGGCATGGTGGTGCATCCGGCCGCCGGGAATCCTTCGGGCACCATGGTCAATGCGCTTTTGTATCATTTGAGCGGCCTGTCGGGCATTGGAGGAGAGATGCGCCCGGGCATAGTCCACCGAATCGATAAGGATACCTCGGGCCTGCTGCTGGTGGCCAAGAATGACCGGAGTCATCTCATACTTTCGGAACAGATTAAAGCCCATAGCATGCAGCGCGCCTATTTGGCCATCGTGCTGGGCGGCATGAAACAGGACGAAGGAGATATAGAGGGCCCCATTGGCCGCCATCCCACCGATCGCAAAAAGATGGCCATCGTGCCGGGCGGGCGTGAGGCCCATACCCATTTCAGGGTACTGGAGCGCTTAAACGGCGCCTGCTTAATTGAGGCCAGGCTGACCACCGGACGTACGCATCAGATCCGGGTACACATGGCTTCCATCGGCCATCCGGTGGCCGGGGATCCGGTTTATGGTCCCAAGAAAGGAAACGTGACCACCCAAAGCGGCCAGCTGTTGCACGCCTATAAGCTGGGCTTTGCGCATCCGGCGGATGGCCGTGCGCTCTGTTTTGAGGCTCCGCCCGAGGCGGAATTTATGGAAATTCTCAATAAGCTCAGGCCCATGGAACTTAAAGGAAGGCCCATTGAAGTCTTGAAACCCGAATCATTTTAACGAAGCATTTGAAAATCCTGTTTGCGCAGGGTTTTCTTTTTTTTATGTGAAATTGGGCATGATAACGAGAGAGAGGAATTCAAGAAGCCGGATGTTGCCAGATTGAATTGCGCGCTTGCGGCGCAAGCTAAGGTCGCTGAACCGCGAAACGCTTGAGGGGGAGTCAGAGTTGAAAAGTGCCAAGGCCATGGCTGGACAGCCGGTTATATTGGAAGGCAGGCGCATCGGCCGGGTGCTTCAGGTCGAGCTGTCTGAGGATCTGACAGCCATGACCGGCCTATGGGCCGATTGTGGGCTCAAGGGCACGCGCTATATGACCGATGAGCAAATTCAGCTGTTGGGCGATGTGGCCGTTATCGTAAAGGAGATGGGCAAACGGCGCAGGCTGGGTGAGCAGACCCTGTTCCGGCGCGCCGTGGCCAGCGACGGCAGCAGGTTGGGCGCCATATTGGATGCGCTCATCGATGAACAGACCCACAAGGTGGATGCGCTTCTGCTTTCAGAGGGATTTTTGAGCGACCTGACGAAGGGCAGAAGGGCGGTTCGGCAATATATGGTGCAGCCGGGCACCGGCAGTGTGGTTTTAAAATCCCGGCCGGACGAGGAAGGAGGCGTGGAACATGAAGGAAGGTTGGATTAAGGGCATGGCGGTCGGCTCCGTGTTGGGCGCTGCCGCGCTGGCCACTGTGGGCATGATGAACCAGAAGACCCAGCGCAAAATGCAAAAGATGGCGGCCACTGGCGGCAAGATGATTCGGGATAAGGCTGAAGAGCTTTTCGGCCGGTAACCGGAAATGGCGGCGCTTCCGTGCGGTGATTCTCTGCGCGGCGGCGCCGCTTTTTTTATGAAGAGCGGTTGAAAAGCCGTAAATTACACAAACTAAGGCAAAAGAACGGGGAAAGAAGGGCTGATTTTGGAAACGGCGCGATACAAAAAAAGAGCCGGCATGCTGTTGGCGGTGGCGGCGCTGGTGGCTCTGTTGATCTTCTTTCGGGAGCCCATTGGCCTGTTGATCTCCTTGTGCGTGGGCGGGCTGGTGATCGCCTTTGTGCTTTCGCCCCTGTGCAACCGCCTGGCCCGGCATATGCCCTGGAAAAACGCGGTACCCCTGGCCTTTGTGCTGTTGGCCGCCGCGCTGGTGCTATTGGTGGGCCTGTTGATGCCGCCCCTGATTCGGCAATTGACCACTTTGATTAACGCCCTGCCCGATTCCATGGCCTATCTTCAGGAGCTCATAAGCGGCCTGCGCGGACAGATGGAAACCTGGGGCATACCCGGGGCCGACCTGCCGGAAATGGGCATGCAGGCCCTGCAGAAGGCCATTTCACCCATCATGAACGGCACCTTTAACGCCGCGGGCAACGCGATCAATGGGATCGGGCGGTTGGGCCTGATGCTGTTTTTGAGTTACTATTTTTTGAAGGACAAACAGCGGCTTCAGCTCATGGCCGAGCTGGCCGTGCCCTGTGGGGGCCGGCGGGTGGCCCTCAAAATGGCTGAAACCGTGAAGCAGGATTTAAACGTATATCTGCGTGGCCAAATGACGGTTTCGCTCCTGGTGGGCATGATGACCGCGGTAGGCCTTTTGTTCCTGGGGGAAAGCGCCTTTCTGGTGCTGGGGCTGGTGGTGGGGGTGATGAACCTGGTGCCCTACTTCGGTCCTATTCTGGGCGGCATACCCGCGGTGATTATGGCCCTGAGCGCGGGTTGGAGCCGGGCCCTGGCCACCATCTTGCTGTTGTTTGCGGTCCAGCAAATCGACGGCATGATCATCAGCCCTGCGGTCATGGGCAGCGCCACTCGGTTCAGCCCGGCGCTGGTATTGGTGTTTTTGACCTTGGGTGGAAGCCTGGGGGGCATGATGGGCATGCTGCTCACCTTGCCGGTCTTGATTATTGTGCGGGGATGTTTTAGAGTTTGGGTACAAAAGGACGAAATAGTTTGAAATCGTCGGCGTATTGTTGTATAATACCATTATGGTTCATTTTGGTGTTGGAAGGCGGTGCGCTATGAACAGTAATTTTGATGAGACCCGGAGCTTCAGCATCCCCTCCGAAGCCACGAACTCTGCCGAACGGATTATTATGGCTGTAT
>DVJW01000060.1 GCA_018716505.1 Candidatus Faecaligallichristensenella faecipullorum
CAAATAGGGAGGAAGTGTATGTATGGAGGCGAAGAAGTTCTATGACGAACCGACGGTAGAGCGCATTGCTGAGAATATCTTTTATGTGTTGCCGCTTTTACGAAAGCGCATGATGCGTTTGGAATCCGTTCAAGCTGAGCACGGCATTCCCATGTCCCATGTGCAGGTGTTGGCTATGCTGGAAGAAGCAGGTTCCATGACGGTTTCGGAGATTTCTCAGAAGTTTGGGATCGCCAAACCAAATATCACGCCGCTGGTGGACCGGCTCATCAGCCATGGGCTGGTGGATCGGGTGCATAGCAGCAGTGACCGGCGGGTGGTCAATGTGGTGATTATGGATGAGGGGCGTAAAAAGCTTTCAGAGATTCGGGAGGATTTACAAGAGCATGTCAGCGAATGGGTCGAGGGGATAGGCGAGGATGACTATTGTGAACTGGCGCGGTCGCTGGATAGTATGGTCAAGATTCTCGCAAAATTATAACCGTTGAGGCGGCAGGAAGGTTTTGCAACTTTCCTGCCGCTTTTTACGTCTTAAATCCGGAAAACAAAACCAATGAGATAAAACCGGATTTCGGGAGGTGTTATTGTGAAATTCACAATAAAAAAATTGATGGCCGGAACCCTGGCTTTGGGGTTGTTAGCCCTCAGTGGCTGTGCGGCTACACCGGATAGCAAGGAGGATCCACTTTCCCAATTTGGGGTGGATGCACAACTTCCATTTGCTACAAAGGAAGTAACCGAGACGCCGACACCGCTGCCCACCGCAAGCGCAACGCCTATTGTCGCGCCAACCAATACGCTGAGTTGGCAAGATGAGGTGCTGGAGGATCCGGGCATTATAGAGGAAGAAGAGCCCCAGGCTACTCAAAAGCCCACGGCTACGCCTAAACCTGAGGCCACGAAAAAGCCTGAGGCGACCCAAAAGCCCGCGGCAGCCACTCCAAAGCCCACAGAGAAGCCCGAGTATATTGACCTTAAAAAGGGTGACAGCGGCGATTATGTAACCCGGCTTCAAAAACGCCTTAAGGCACTGGGGTATTTGAGTGGTTCTGTGGACGGAAAGTATGGCGATCAGACGGTTAAGGCGGTAAGGCGTTTCCAACAGGAATTGGGCTGGGAACACACGGGGGTGGCCAGCGTATCGCTCCAAAAGAAATTGTTTGCCCAGGATGCGCCCGCGTATGATCCGCCCAAGGCGACGGCTCAACCCACAGCAAAACCTACTGCCAAGCCCACGGCCAAACCGGAGGCCACCCAGAAACCGGAATCTGGCTACACCAAGTTGGAGCCGGGCGACACGGGCAGTGCGGTAAAGAAACTTCAAAAGCGGCTCAAGGAATTGGGCTACTTTGACGGGGAAATCGGCGGCAACTATTTGAATAAGACCACCAATGCGGTTAAGCGCTTCCAGAAGGCCATCGGAGTGGAAGCGGATGGCATCGCCACGGCCTCGTTGCAGGAAAAGATCTTTGCGGACAATGCGCCCAAGTATGAAGCACCCAAGGCGACGGCTCAGCCCACAGCGCAACCCACTGCCAAACCCACGGCTAAGCCCGAGGCCACCAAACAGCCTGACTCGGGATATCAAACGCTTCAGAGGGGCGACACGGGCAGCGCGGTAAAGAAGCTCCAAAAACGGCTCAAAGAGCTGGGCTATTTCAATGGGGAAATCGGCGGTAATTATTTGGATAAGACCGTCAATGCGGTCAAGCGTTTCCAAAAGACCATTGGAGTGGAGGCGGATGGCGTTGCCACTGCCTCGTTGCAAGAGCAGATATTTGCAAACGACGCCCCCAAATATCAGGCGCCTGCGGCGACGGCTCAGCCTGAGGCCACCCAGAAGCCCCAATCAGAGTATCAAAAGCTCCAGCCGGGCGATTCCGGCAATGCGGTTAAGAAGCTTCAAAAGCGGCTCAAGGAGTTGGGCTATTTCGAGGGCAATGTGGCCGGTAACTATAAGGATTTGACCACCCAGGCGGTGAAGGATTTCCAGACGGCCATTGGAGTAGAGGCGGATGGCATCGCAACCGCCGCCCTTCAGGAGAAGCTGTTTGCGGACGATGCGCCCGCAAAAGAGGCTTCGGTCTCTTATACGGAGCTCAAGTATGGCGATACAGGAGTTGAAGTAAAAAATCTTCAGAAGCGGCTCAAAGAATTGGGTTATTTCGAGGGGGATATTGGCGGCAATTATCTGGAAAAGACTCAGAACGCGGTGGAGCTCTTCCAGAGCGCGGCCGGACTTAAGATTGACGGCGTTGCCAGCAGCAGCCTTCAGGAATTGTTGTTTTCAAAGGATGCGCCCTCCGGAGATGCGGTGGGATAATAGGGATCAAGGGAGGCGGCTCTTTAGATGCAAAAGGGCCGCCCCTTCCTTAATACAAGGGGAAGACCGGGGTTTATCCTGATGAGTGGGGGAGGGCTTGACAATGCATCCGCGGGTGTTATAAAATAAATATAAACAGACGAAAGTCTGTTTAATATATTAGATCCCATAAACATCAGGAGGGGAATTCCGTGAAAAAGGGCGATGACCGCAAACAGATGATCCTGGAAACCGCTGAGCGTCTGTTTTACGAAAAGGGCTATGAGGCCACCTCGGTACAGGATATCCTGGATGCGCTGAAGCTGTCCAAAGGGGGCTTTTATCATCATTTTGAATCCAAGCTCTCTTTGCTGGAAGCGATCGTGGAACAGAAATGTGAAACCGGGGCGCGTGCTGCCGAACAGGCGGTGCAGAAGTGTACGGGCAGCGCGGTGGATAAGTTGAACATCATGTTCTTTAAAAACGGCCTTTGGCAAAACGACAGCATGGATTACATTGGACTGTTGCTTCGGGTATCCTATCGCCAGGGCAGCTTTCTGCTTCGGGAAAAGTTAAAGCAGACGACCTATCGGCTTTCCCTCCCGTTGATAAACGATATCGTGCGCCAGGGTGTGCAGGAGGGGGTATTTTATACCCGCTATCCGGATGAGATAGGGAGCGTTGTCTTGCTCTTGGGCGCCAGCATGACCGACGAGATCGCCGGAATCTTGGCCCAACCCCAACAGACCGGCGAAGAGCTGGCGCGCATATTGGATAAGCTGGAGGTGTATCGAAGCTCGGTGGAAACCCTGCTCAACGCGCCCTATGGCTCGGTGGTATTGTATGACATGAACCGAATGGTGGAAATTTTTAAGGCCATCGGCGATCAAAATAGGCGCATGGCCTGGGAAACCCTTGGAAAAAATGTGGAACCTGCAGAAAAATAAGCGAAAATTTAGGAGGAATTCATGGAAACAAACCGAAGACGTGCCCGCAGGCGCAGGAATCAGATTATTGCCGGAATAGTTGTGCTGATATTGCTGGTGCTTATAGGGCTTATTATTTATTTTGTAAATCGAGGGGAAGGTGAATCGCCGTCTCCGGCGGATGCGCTCACTCCCTCGCCGTCGCCACAGAGCACACCGGTGGTGGATGAGCCGCCAATGACGGAAGAACCTGCCCAGGAATCGGATCAGCCGGCCGCGACTCCAGGGGTGACATCCACTCCCACGGCTGACGAGATCGCAAAATCCATTTGGACGTCAAATATCCAGCAGGCTCAGGAAACCTCATCCGGTTCGGGGCAGTCGCCCACTGCCGAACCCACTGTGGAACCTACGGCTGAGCTCAGGCTGTCCGGCGTTAAAATTGGCATTGACCCAGGCCATCAGCAAAAGGCCAACAGTGAAAAAGAACCCATTGCGCCGGATAGCAGCAAGACCAAGGCCAAGGTATCCAGCGGAACCCAGGGCGTCAAAACCCGGGTGCCGGAATATCAGGTGGTGCTGGATGTCTCGCTGCAGCTCAGGGATGCGCTGGAAGCGCTGGGGGCCGAGGTCTATATGACCCGGGAAACCAATGATGTGGATATCTCGAATATTGAGCGCGCGCAGATGATGAATGAGTTGGGTGTGGATCTGGTGCTGCGGATACACTGCGATGGCAGTGAAAACCGAGAGGTGAATGGTATTGGATTATTTATTCGCAAAACCGGAACCAATGCCGATGAGTGCCTGAAGGCAGCAGAAGCGCTGCTGCCCGCCATGGTGGAGGCCACCGGAGCCAAAAAGCGGGGCATTACCCAAAATGATACCTATACCGGATTGAATTGGTCTGAAGTGCCCAGCATCTTGGTGGAGATGGGGTATATGAGCAATCCGGAAGAGGATGTGTTGCTCAACGACCCGGAATACCAGGCCAAACTGGTGGAAGGTATGGTCGAGGGCATCGCGGATTATATGGGACGATAAATTTTGACAGAAGAGGGCGAATGACGCTATAGGTCATTCGCCCTCTCAGACTGTCAAAAAACCTGATTTATCACTCTGGGGATGCATGAAGGGGCCGGGGCCCCTTCATATTCAATCCGCAGCGGCGGCATGTACGCCGCGAGGAGCGGCCCAAGTGGCCGCTGCCGATATCATTTTCTGGCCGCTGCCGGAGGCAGCAAGAAAATGATGCAACTCAGGAAAATGAAGTATTCATTTTCCTGACAGCGTGTCGACTTTTTCGACACGCTAAGAGGGCGAATGACGCTATAGGTCATTCGCCCTCTGTCTTTGAAGCACGCTTCCCCTCCAAACCGGGATAGCAAAGCAGGATAGCCCCCGGGAGGATTTCATACTCGGCCTGTTTTACCGGCGCCAGTTCTCCATCCAGGTTAACCACCAGGCCGTCGCCCTGAACCAGCACCCGCTCACAGTGAATGCATCGCGCGACGGAATGAAATTTGAGAAAATGACCGCTCATAAACAATGGCAAAAGCAAATATATGGCCAATCTGGGCACCGCGCGCACCAGGATGAGATCGAAGCGATGATCCTGAAGCAATGCCCCTGGAGCCACGCGCATGCCGCCTCCAATATACTGCCCATTGGCTACGGCCATAAGGGTAAGGCGCTCATGGAAAGTGGCTCCATCCACGGTTAAGTCCACTTCCAGCGGTTGAAATCGACGCGCTGCGCGCAAAACCCCCAATAGATAGGGGAGGAGTCCGTGGAAGCGGGCTTTGTAGCGTTCGGTGGCCCTCAATACCTGCACATCAAACCCTAATCCCGAGACATTTATAAAATAGTACCCATTCATTTTGCCCAAGTCACAGCGGCGTGGCGCGCTATCCAGCTGTAATTGAAATGCGGCTATCGGGTCGGCGGGCAGGCCCATGGCCCGTGCAAAATCGTTGCCCGTTCCGCAAGGCACCAAATAGAGCCGCATGCCCGAAGCGTTGGCAAAACCATTGACCACTTCGTACAGCGTCCCATCCCCGCCCACGCAGACCAGCGCCTGAGCGCCTTCCTGAACCGCCTGGCGCACCAAGGTTTGGATTTGTCCGGCTTCCTCGGCGGCCAAAGTCTTGTAAGCAATGGAACGCTTCTCAAGTTCATCAAAAATAAGGTGTTGTATCCGGCGGGCGCGCCCTTGTCCAGAGGTAGGGTTGATGATAATGTAAAACATAACGGACACCTCTTAGGCTAAATAATCCATCGTATAGATCTTGGCAGACCCACAAATGGCCGGATTTTATTATCAAATATTTAAAATATTAAGCATAATATACAATAAAAAAGTCTGAAAACTGGTGTTTTCAGACAAATGGTGGAGGCGACCCACAACCACCCATGGGGCTGTCCGTGACTTACGGTGTCGAGCGAGCATGTAACAGTATAATATCTGTTACAGCTGTGCCGCCTGTTACGCCCCAAACGCCCACCACGTCTACATTTCACCGGTTGTAACAGATGTAACACGTTTTTTTTGCGGTTGGTATATAATTATATCATAGCCCAGCAGTAGCAGGCAACGCATATTTTCCGATGCCCGCCCCAAAAT